>NZ_SCFT01000008.1:0-73597 GCF_016617655.1 Erysipelothrix sp. strain 2 (EsS2-7-Brazil) | reverse complement strand
GGTCTTTCATTTTTTTATCTAATTGTTTATACTTCATATGGGAGCTCCTTTTAGTCGGGTGGGCTCCTTTTATTATACAAAAACAACCGCACCTTGGGTGGTGCGGTTGAGATTTGAATTTAGGAAATAACCTTCATACGAAGGTTATTTTTTTTATATTATTGCTTCAATCATAAACAATTCGAATGCTACAAATCGATCAATTTTTCCTTGTTTCACATCCTGATCGATTTGGGCAAGCTGATTTAAGAGTTCCAACAAACCAAATGACGGACGCATCTGGTTTTTCACCAGAAAATAGACTTGTTTTTCTGAGAGCGACAACCGATCAGCAATCCCCTTGTTTGAAATCCCTTGTTCGTATAAGGCGCTGATTTGATAAATCTTACGAAAACTGCTTCCTATAAGTCCTAAAAGAGCAAGAGGGTCTACTTTCTGCGCGAGTAGATTTTGATAAACAGAAAAAGCCTTCCCAATGTTTTTATCTAAGAGCGCATTTGAAATCGCAAAAATATCCTCATCGATATTTTTAGAGATTAGCTTAACAACGTGCTCTTTTTCAATATCCTGTCCGACCAAACTTAATTTGTTTAATTCTTGATAAAGACGTGTCGTATCGTCACCAACTCGCTCAAGCAATTCAACCATGGCAGCATTCGACATTTTAAATTCAAGCCGTTCAATTTCTTGTTTCATCAATATACTTAGCTGACCCACATCTGGATCCTTAATTTGATGGACACGAGCATGCTTCGCAATTGCTTTACCCATCACAGATTTTGCCAGCGGTTTCTTCTCAAAAATAACAATTAGACTTACATCAAACATTGATTGTGCCATTAATTCACTTAAGGATGTTTCCATTTCTTTTATCAAATCATCATGAGTTGATAATACAACCGCCTTTTTATCGCCAAAAAGTGAAACCGTTAAAGCACTTTCCAAAACATGATCAAATAAAAAACCCTTATCACGTGTGTCAAAATGTGATACATCGAAAACACCATACTGGTTTTCATATTCTTTTATGATACTCTCTACCTTACGTTTAATCAACGAAGGTTCTTTTCCTACGATTACGTCTATCATCTTATCACCATCCCTATTATACCAAAGTGACCACGATTTGAAACAAAGTAATCAAAGAATGGCGTAAACACAAAGTCAATCGTGCCCATCTTCGACGTTTCTAACACTTCAACATCATTCGTTTTTAATATGTCAATGACTTCTTTGTGTGGATGTCCGTATTGAGAAGGATCAGAACTAATTAAACCAAATTGAGGTTTTAAATCCTGTATAAAGCGTGAGTCAGTTGCGGTCCTGGATCCATGATGGCCCAATTTAATTAGAAAAATTGGGTCATCAAAATGATAGAATCGGAGCAATTCGCGCTCTTGTTCTTTTGATGCATCCCCCATAAATAAAAATGCATACTGTTTTACTTTTAAACCTAAAATTAAACTGTTGTCATTTTTTGTTCGATAAACCTTATCGTACAACAATTCATGGAGCAATTTGAGTTGTGCACCTTTTTCTTCAATGATGTTCACGACTTTATAGTCTTTTATTACGCGATTTTGTGACCCATTATGGTCTTGGTCGCCGTGCGTAATAATCAATTGATCGATTGTTTGAATTCCATACGCTGAAAGAACGCGGCGAACCTCAGGATACGCTCGCGGACGACCCGTATCGATGAGTGTTGTATACAAAGAAAATGGAGTTCGGATTAAAATACTGTCCCCTTGACCGACATCAATAAAAGTAATGGTGTAACATGGATTATAGAGGGTCATCAAAGCAATGCACAGAATGCGCATCAAAGCACTCGTATTCGACTTTACTTTAAAGAGGAAAAGCAAACAAATAAGTGGTGGTGCTCCGTAGACTGTAAAACGTTTCTCTATCCAAGTATTTACCGTATTCATCACCGCAAAGAACCGGTCACAATAATGCAAAGGGAGTCCAAGCAAAATGCATCCATACAGTATCAAAAAGATAAATCCCATAATGGGTTTCAAAACGCGAACCATGACAATACTCAACAAATCCAAGCGTTTGCACGAATAAAAAACTAAGACAAAACGTATAAACCATCGCGGTGCATGTTGGCATAAAGAAGTTAAGTTTGATATAAGTAGTGGACCATAAATAATAAGAAATGATGGATTTTGGAGCGGTTTTGGCAAGAGAAAAATAAGAATTATTATTGTTACGTGTGGTGAAAATACTTGCCGCAACAAAAAATTTAAATTTGATGCATTCACTCCAAAAAGATACTGATACCAAAATGTCACACCTGCATTAATTACGTGAGTACTTATTGAAATTTGAAAACGTTTTTTTAAAATGATGAGCAGTTCTGAAAGGGATCGAATTTGAAATGAAATCAAAGCAAGGTAGGATTCGCGACGCTCGAAAAAGTACGATTCAAGGTAGGGATATTGATGGATTGTTTGATAAATAGAGTCAATCAAGGGTAATTTCACAACCTTAATGTAATTTCCTGAGTGCACATCATTCCCAAGAAGCCACAGTAAATCACCTACCTCGCCTGTATAGTTCATCAACAATCGCTGCTTGGTATTAAAACGGTTGAGCCATAAACCCGTATCATCCACCGCAACAACAACTCCCAGCGGAAATGAATATTGATGAATTTGCGTCATTAACAGAAAAAGCAGTGGAAAAAGAAAGCGATGTGGATGTTTGCGAAAACAGAGCAAACCAGTCCAAGCACAACCTAAACACATTTTTAAAAGAATTCCATCAACCAAGGTCCCAAGTAACATTCCATAGATTAAATGCATACAAAATCTTTAATCCGTTCCAAGAGTTTAGGTCCAATTCCCTTGATATTGAGGAGTTCATCGATACTCATAAACTTTTGATGGTGAAGCCGATATTGAAGAATTGCTTCAGCTTTGCGAGGTCCAATTCCCTTTATTTGCACTAAATCTTGTTCACTTGACGTATTAAGTGAGACACATGTTGTTTTCTTCATTTCTAGTTTAAGGTGTTGGCCTTCATAGAAAGAAGTTATGTTGGGTAAGTTTTTAATGTTTGAGGCCTGAATACCAAGCCGTTCAAGAATTTTTAGTATGGTATCATTACTTTCTAAAGCAACATCATAGGACTTATCATCGATATCAATCCGTATCGATGTCTTCTTTTGAAACGTCAATTCATTCATATTCATGATGAATTGAAACGACGCAACACACACGATTAATGCAATAATTACAATAAATTTCATGAACCACCCCTTAGTTAATTATGATATTTACAAAGTAATTCATAAAAAAAGAAGCTTACGCTTCTTAGTTAATTTTTAGAACTTTAACCTCATATGGTTCATCAACTTGAACTTCAACAACGTCGCCTTCTTTGGCTTCGTTCATTGCTTGTGCAAGTGGTGAAACGTTTGAAAGTTTACCATTTTCAGGATCTGCTTCAACAGAGCCTACGATTGAAAATGTTTCTTCAATTTCCATTTCCATATCATAAATCGTAACAGTAGCACCCAGACCAACTGTCTTGTGTTTTTTTGCTTTGTCACCATCAATAATTTCAACTTTTGTTAAAGTTGCTTCAATTTCACGGATTCGAGCTTCAACACGTGCTTGACGATCACGAGCTGCATCGTAATCAGCATTTTCAGACAAGTCACCTTGTGCGCGTGCTGCTTTTAAATCTTCAATAACTTCTGGACGTTCAACTTCGATTAATTGGCGAAGCTCACGATTTAATTCATCTAAACCAGCCTGTGTTACAGGAATTCTTTCTGTCATGTTCATCACTCCTTGAATAAAAATTATAACACACTCGTACCAATGATACTACTTATTTTAGTTGTAAGTAAATCAATCGCAACGGTGTTATGAGCCCCTTCGGGAATAATAATATCAGCATAGCGTTTTGAGGGTTCAACGAACTGTTCGTGCATAATACGAACCGTTGACATATATTGCTCAATAACGTGTTCCAACGTACGTCCACGCTTATTTACATCACGAACAAGACGACGTATAAATCGAATATCTGCAGGTGCATCCACAAAAACTTTGATGTCGAGTAAATTACGTAAACGAGAATCATCTAACGTCATGAGACCTTCTAATACAATAACATCATTACATTGAATTTCTTCTGAATACTGGCTACGTGTATGATTCATAAAATCATACACAGGTTTTTGAATTGATACCCCTGACTTTAAAGACTCCATATCGGAAACTAATAAATCCATATCAAATGCAAATGGATGATCATAATTGGTAGCCAAACGTTCTTCCATAGGTAAGTGACTTTGGTCCTTGTAATAGTCATCCATTTTAATGATGACTACTTTTTGTGTCTCATCGAAGTGTTTTTTTAATTTCTTTGCAATACTAGATTTACCGGATGCACTTCCACCAGCAATCCCAATAACAATTGGACTCATTATAGCCTCCTAATACTTAATTGAGTATCTCTTTGACACGTTGGTCATGTTCTTCAAATGTTTTTGAATAATATATTTTTCCATAATCTGGATCGTTTTTGTCTGCTTTCACGTTTGCGACAAAGAATAAATAATCATGATGGGAATAATTAAGTACCGCTTCAATGGCAGACTCCGAAGGATTCAAAATAGGTCCCGGAGTAATCCCTTCATAACGGTATGTGTTATAAGGCGAATCAATTTGATTGTTCGTCATCGATTCACAATCATCCCAATCTTCAAACTCATAAAGTGCATAACAAATGGTCACACTTGATTCAAGCTTCATTCCTTGTTTTAAACGATTGATAAACACACCCGCAACATCCTGCATATTTTCATAACCTGGTGCTTCATACTCTACAATCGAGGCAAGACTCAAGAGTTGATAAGGTGTCATACCTGAAGCATCAATACGATTTTTATAGTTTTGATACTTATCATTACCATTTGAAATAAGACGTTCCGTAATTTCTTCTTCGGTATTGTTTACATTAAATTCATAGGTATCAGGATAAAGATACCCTTCTAACAACACCTTCGCGTCTTTATTTTTGAGTAAGTCTTGTGACAATACTTCATATTGAGACATTAATGATTCAATGTATTTTGGATCATTCCAAAGTTCTAAAAACCGCTCCGCTTTGGTATTGGTCTTCAGTGAAATTTTCTTTGCGATATCTTTTGCCCAGCTTCCTTCAATCAATGTGATGGTTACTGAACCTGTCTTATCATGCTCATAGGAAGGTTGCTCAAGATACTCAAGAATGCGTTCCACATCCCAACTTTTATCGAGGTTAAACTGCCCTTCATAAAGTTGATCATGATTTCCTAATTTCGCTTTAATTTTGGTGAAAAAAGAGGATCGAACAATGCCTTCATCGGCTAATCGATCAATCACAGCAGACATTGTGTCACCTTCGTTCACATTAAAAAGAACAGTTTGACTGTCCTTTGAAATGCTTTGTGTGTTGATATTGAAAAGAAGCATAAATCCTATAACCGCCATCACACACACAAGCAAAAGGCCACCAAGAATTTTCTTAGTGTGAGTGGTCATGGCCACATCCACAACTGCACTCATGATCTTCAGACGCTTCGTGATCTTGACCGCAAGCACATCCGCCTTCTTCACTTGATTCATCGTGTTGGATAATAAATGCATTAAATACTTCTTCAATCATAGCCCATTCTTTTGGATCTGTAACAGCATTTAATGTTCCATCTTCAACATAACTTGAAACGAAAACTTCGCCTGTTGTATCTTCTGGACTTACATATAAAACATATTTTTTGTTGAATGTATCATCATCAAACGTAAATAAAATATCCATTTCTTGTTCAGTTCCGTCATCATTGATGACAATAAGTGTTTTTTCTTCCATTTTAATTTCCCTCCATAAAACGGCGTTTATCCAAATACGTTTGAAGTATATGAACGGCCGCAAGTTGATCGACAACTTTCTTTCTTTTTTTTCGTGATACATCTTGATCAATGAGTTGACGATTTGCCACCACACTTGTAAGTCGTTCATCGATGAGTACAACTTCACAATTAAACCAAGACTCCAATGTCATTTTAAAATCTTCAGAAATTTGGGCACGCTCCCCAACATCATTATTCATCATCTTAGGAAAACCCAATGCAATTACTTTAACGCGCTCTTTTTTGATTAAAGCTTCCAATGGTTCCTTTAACTCATCTACTGAGACTTTGTAATACAATGTCTCAACTGGATGAGCATACATTCCAAGCCCATCAGACAGCGCGACACCGCACGTTTTCGATCCAAGATCGAGACCAATTATTTTACCTATCATTTATTTTTCACTAAGATAAAAACGTACTAACTCTTCAATAATTTCGTAACGTTCAACTTCCTGAATCTTCACACGCGCGTTATTGTGCGAAGAGATATAAGCTGGATCATTTGAAATCAAATACCCAGAAATCTGACTCACGGATTGATAGCCGCGTTCCTCGAGTGCTGATTCTACTTCAGCAAGGATTTCTTTAATTCGATCACGACGAACTTCATCTGAATTAAAAGCCATTGTTTCTGTCACATTGTGTTTCGACATTTATATCACATCCTTTATTTCTATTTTATCGTATAAACCTTAAAAGATAAAGTTATTAAGCAATTTTGTTAGAAATCACTAATTTGGCATCATTTATTTTAGTGATATCTTTACCACCGGCTTGTGCAAAATTAGGTTTACCACCACCATTACCACCAGTTGTTACTGCTGCTTCTTTCGCTAAATCTCCCGCTTTAATACCAGCTTGAATTGCTTTTTCACTGCATCCCACAACAAAGTTTACTGAGGATGCTTTATGATTTGCAACAAAAACAATATCGACATGATCACGAATGCGTTCAACAAGTTCTTTGACAACATTCATCTCTTGATCTTCCATATCAATCCAAACAAAACTCAAGTCATTTCCTACCTGTTCAGCCATTTGAATATACTCTTGCGTTTTAGCCTTGAGAACATCCGCCATCATGAGTTTGTATTTGCCTTCTAACTGCTTGATTTCTGCTTCCATCTCTTCAATCTTAGTTTGAATTGATTTTTGTGGTGACAATTTAAGTTGTGTGCGAATTTGATCGACTTCCAATTCTGTTTCTTTATATGATTCATAAGCACCGAAACTTGTTTTTCCTAGAATACGGCGAACACCTGAACCAACACTTTCTTCTGATACTAGTTTAAAGACACCGATTTCACCTGTTCCATGCGCATGGGTTCCACCACATAATTCCATAGAAGCATCTCCCATTGTCACGACGCGAACAACCGATCCATAATTTTCTGAAAATAATGCCATCGCCCCCATTGCTTTTGCTTCTTCAAGTGGTTTCTCAACAACCGTAATTGGTAACGACTCCGCAATCCATTGATTAATCATCAGTTCAACTTTTTCAAGTTGCTCATCCGTTACCTTTTCAAAGTGTGAGAAATCGAAACGGAAATAGTTTTCATCAACATAAGAGCCTGCTTGCGACACATGATCGCCAACGACAGTCTTTAATGCAGAATGCAATAAGTGAACACATGAGTGATTTTTTCGAATTAAAATTCGACGTTTTGCGTCAATTTTCAAATCAAACACTTGACCCATTGTAATGGTTCCATCTACTTCGACAAAATGAAGTGGCTGTCCACCATTCGCTTTCTTAACATCAAGAACATTTCCTTTAGCACTATCGGATTCAATGGTACCTGTATCCGCAACTTGTCCACCACTTTCAGCATAGAAACATGTTTTATCAAAAACAACATGCCCCTTACCTGTAAAGGCGTCAACTTGCTTGCCATCCACAAATAAACCCACGACGCGACCCTGTGTTTCAAACGAATCATAAATAAACTCACTGTTTTCTTTGAAATTTAGAAGATCTTCTTGTTGCGAACCCATAGATTCAACTTTTTGACGACTGCTGCGTGCGCGTTCTTTTTGTTCTTCTAACGACGCTTTAAAACCTTCCAAATCAACAGAAACGTGATGTTCTTCTGCAATTTCTTGTGTTAATTCAATTGGGAAACCGTAGGTATCATAGAGTTTAAACGCAACTTCCCCTGTGATGATTGCCTCTTTGTTTGCTTCAATTGTATCAAGTAAGAGTTTCTCTCCGCCTGCCAATGTCTTCGCAAAACGCTCTTCCTCACTCAAAATCAATTTCACAATCATATTGCGATGTTCTGCTAGGTTTGGATATGCATCTCCCATAACTGCAATAACATCATCTACTAATGTATGAAGGAAGGTTCCTTCAATTTCTAACACTTTACCAAAACGTACAGCACGACGTAAAATGCGACGTAAAACATAACCACGTCCTTCATTAGAGAACACGGCACCATCTGCTAGTGTAAAGACTAATGAACGAATATGATCAGAAATAACACGGTATGCCATCACATTGTCGTGATATTTAAGCGGTGTCAACGCTTCAATTGCTTGGATGATTGGAATAAATAAATCTGTATCAAAGTTTGTATCACCATCTTGAACAATACTTACAAGACGTTCAAAACCCATTCCTGTATCAATGTTTTTCTGTGGAAGTTCTTTAAAGGTATGGATATCCCCACCTTCAACACCATCAAATTGTGAAAATACAATGTTCCAAACTTCAACATAACGGTCATTTTCAAGATCTTCAAAGAAAAGACGCTCTCCGATATGTTCGGGATCATATTTTTCACCGCGATCATAAAAAATTTCTGAGTTCGGACCACAAGGACCATCACCAATTTGCCAGAAGTTATCATCCGTGCGTAAAATACGTGATGGATTCACGTTATATTTATTAACCCAAATATCAAAAGCTTCTTGGTCATCTGTATGCACACTAAAATACGCTTTACTTACATCCAAATCAAGCCATTCTGGAGAAAATAAAAACTCATATGCAAACCCAATGGCTTCTTCTTTAAAATAATCTCCGATTGAAAAATTTCCGAGCATTTCGAAAAATGTATGGTGACGCGCTGTCTTTCCTACATTATCGATATCATTGGTGCGCAATGACTTTTGGACGTTTGCGATACGTGGTTTCTTAGGTTTAACACGACCATCAAAATATTTTTTAAGTGCAGCAACCCCAGAATTAATCCATAAAAGGGTATCATCATCGATTGGAACAAGGGGTGCACCCGGTTCAATCATATGATCTTGTGCTTTAAAATAATCCAAAAACATAGTTCTTATTTCACTACTTGTAAGTTGCTTCATAACTTCCTCCTAAACATAAAAAAAACATTCCATCCAGGAACGTTTTCACGCGGTACCATCCTGATTTATACAAGTGTATACATCTCTCCTGTTTTTAACGCAAACAATACGGAGTTTCCTCATCTTCTAAAGGAGCATTGATTTCGTGTTCCTCAAGTTTTTCACCAACCAACTTGTCTCTAAAAGTTCCAACAAAACCAATATATCTTTAGTACGATTTTTCAAGATTATCTTATCACATCACACTTTATTTGACTAGTCTTGAACCAACATTTCTACCTTAACAACATCCGCCACATGTCCCACTACCACCAAAACATCGTTTTCTTCAAAAACAGCATCCGGTCCAGGGGATAATATCATCGTACCTTGGCGATTTAAAGCAATGATTGTCATTTTTGTAGTCTGATAAAATGCGGAACTCCCAATCGTTTGACCAATTAGTTTTGAACCCGCGTGTAAGGTAAATTCAAAACGTTTTAAGGGATCTGAGAATGAAAATCGACCAGACAAATCCACAATTTGACTGATTATCGTTCGAATTTCCTCATCAATCTCATGACGCTTATCCATCAATGCATTCAGACGATGCTTGAGTTGAGTGACATCAGAAACCGAAGAAAAAGAATCTAAATAAGCAATCGCAGCTTCTTTCGCACCGATAATCACACCATAATTATTGGCCACATGAACCACCTCAACCTCTTCAAGAAGACTCATCGCTCTTCGAATCGTTTCAGGTGATACACCGTATTCACTTGATAAAATGGATCGCCCCGAGATCCGTTCACCTTCAAGCAGATCATTGCGTGCAATTCGAGCTGCAATATCCAGGGCAATTTGTTGATATCGTGCTTGTTTTTTCTTCGTCATCATCTCTATCCTCGCATTCACTCTATATTCTAAATATTACCATAAATTATCGATGTTACGAAAGAAAACAATATTTCGCATACAATGACCCACAAAAAAGGCATCCCTGTATTCTTTAGGGATACCTGATAGAACTTCAAACAATCTAATCGTGTGGTATATGCACACGATTGTTTTGATTCAATTACCGTGTTCTTTTATACTTATTCGTTAAACATGGGTGTTGATAGATAACGTTCCCCGGTATCTGGAAGGACGACAACAATCGTTTTGCCTTCATTTTCAGGTCGTTGTGCTACTTTAAGTGCAGCAGCAACCGCAGCACCGGAAGAGACACCTACAAGTAAACCTTCTTTTTGGGCCAATTGACGACCCATAACAAATGCCTCTGAATCCGTAATTCGTAAAATCTCTTCGTAGATATCTGTTTGAAGAATCGATGGTACAAACCCTGCACCCAAACCTTGAAGTTTATGTGGGCCGGGTTTTTCACCCGAGAGCACTGCTGAATTTTCGGGTTCAACCGTAATCACTTGAATATTTGGATTTTGTTCTTTTAGATACATACCCGTACCCGTAATGGTTCCGCCGGTACCAATACCTGCAATAAAGATATCTACTTTACCATCAGTGTCCGCATAAATTTCAGGACCTGTAGTTGTGTAGTGAGCTTGTACGTTAGCTTGATTATCAAATTGTGATGGAATAAATGAATTTTCGTATTCCTTCGCAAGTTCCTCAGCCTTAGCAATAGCCCCTTTCATTCCAGCAGCACCATCCGTAAGAACAAGTTCTGCGCCATAAGCTTTTAATAAATTACGACGTTCGACACTCATCGTTTCAGGCATCGTTAATATCACCTTAAGACCCATGGATGCACCAATTGAAGCAAGTCCAATACCAGTATTTCCACTGGTTGGCTCAATAATAACGGTTTCATCATTAACGAAACCTTGTTTACGTGCCTCAGTTAACATTGCGAATGCAATACGATCTTTAACACTACCACCTGGATTAAAAAATTCTACCTTAGCAAGAATTGGGTTTTTAAGTCCAGCTTCTTTTGAAATGTTCGACAACTCAACAAGAGGCGTGCGTCCAATTAATTCTGTTATATTTTTATATGTTTTCATATTATCACCTTTACCTATATGTTATATATGTATTATACAACTATTTATATTCATGTCAATTCTAACACTCTTTCAGTTTCATTGACATTACCTAGTAAAAGACATAACATTATAGGTAATAAGGAGTGATGACATGAAATTATCTGCACGAACACGTTACGGTATTGCCGCGATGACATATATGCACATCAACGATCAAGAACTTACCACCCTGGTTAATATCGCTGAGCATTTAAATATTTCCAAAATTTATCTTGAACAAGTTTTTTCCAGTTTAAAGCAAGCGAATCTCGTTGACGCTGTAAAGGGTCCTGCGGGCGGTTATTATTTAAAGTCCAAGGAATGTAATATGTTTAACATTCTCAACGCCTTAGAACCATCGCTTTTTGAGAAAACCCCTGCTTCAACAGATGATAATATTATTAATGCTGCACTGTGTACGCATTTATATACCCCTATTGATGCAGCATTACGCGAAACATTAAAAGGTATTAAACTAAAAGAAATCGCCGAACTCATAAAAAATGAATCCGGCGACGGTAATATGTATTATATCTAATCTTCTAGGGAGTCGAGATCGACTTCCTTTTCTTTTGTAACACGAACCCGTGCAATGACCTTTTCATCAAGCTCCATGATTGAAAAGCGGTATCCATGATAAATTACATCTGATAAATCTTCACGCACATCTTCTTCTGTTGGAAGACGCCCGATTTGCCCCACTACAAAACCACTTACAGTATCATAATCTTCAACTGGGAGATTAATTTCTAAAATATCTTCCAAATCCTCAATATCACAGGCACCATCTACTAAATACTCATCAACATTAACGGGAACAATTTCTTGTTCTTCTTCCTCATCATATTCATCCATGATGTTACCCATAATTTCTTCAATGAGATCTTCCATCGTAACAATCCCAGCCGTACCACCATACTCATCGATAACGACCGCAAAGTGCATCTTACTGTTTTGTAATTCTCTGAAAAGCTCATCGGTACGTTTAGAATCGGGTACGTAATAAGGTTCACGAATAATTTTCTTAATTTCAAATACTTCATCCTCGCGATGATCTTTAACATAACGCAATAAGTCACGCAAATGAATTAAACCAATAATATTATCGATACTATCCTCATAAACTGGATAACGTGTGTAGCGTTCTTCGTCCACAAGTTCCATAATCTCCGCAAAAGAGCTGGATACATCAATACCCACAACTTCTGTACGGTGCGTCATAATATCAGCAACATCCAGATTATCAAACTCAAAGATATTATTAATCATTTCTTTTTCTGTGACATCAATTTCACCCGCATCAACCATGATTCGAATTTCTTCCTCAGTCACTTCATCTTCAACTTTGTTTGGATCAATTCCAATAATTCTTAATACAAGATTGGTGGATACTGACAAAAATTTCACCAAGGGCTTCGTGAACACAGCCAGCCACGAAATAGGATAAACAACAAAAAAAGCAAATTTTTCTGGACTGGTCATCGCAATGCGCTTTGGCACAAGTTCTCCAAAAACAAGCATTAAATATGATGTCAACAGTGTAATCAAAATCATAGAAATTGGCTTCATAACCGAAGCAGCCATCCAACCATTTTGTACAACCCAATCAGTGAGTACTTGTGCAAATGCTTCTGAAGCAAAAGCCCCTGATAAAATACTTGCTAATGAAACACCAATTTGAATGGTTGATAAAAAACGGTTTGGAATTTCTTTAAGATCCAATACACGTCGTGCCTTTTTATTTCCTTCCTCAGCCATACTTTTTAGTTTGTTATTATTAATTGAAACAAACGCTAATTCACTTCCGGCAAAAAAAGCATTTAAAAGCACTAAAAATACTAGGGTTATAACTTGAACAAGCATTATTGAACTCCCCCTATAACTACACTGTAATTTTGATCCCTTTTAGGATAACTATCCTGGTCACTGTTTTCCACAAACAATCCTCCAAATTTTCTATAACAGTAATTCTACAAATTACAGCCTCAATTGTCAATACTGAGGCATTTTCACTTAAACGATATACTTTATTATATCATAATTTCAAAATGATACTACAAACGATGACAAAGAGGCAAGCGCCTCTTTGTCATCATTTAATCATCAAAAGTCTTTAAAGCTTCACTCATATTAACATTATTTGCGCGTCGTGCCATTAAGATGTTAATGACGATTGAGAGGGCAAAGGTCAGCACGATGGCCAACACAATACTCATTGGTAACAGCTCACGATTAAACATGATTGCATCCAATTCTGCTTGAACAACTACAAATTGATGGAGGAAATATCCGAAACCAACACCAAATATCAAACTCATTAATGTAAGAATAATGTTCTCGCGCAAGATATATGTCGCCAATTCTTTTGGATAAAAACCAAGCACCTTGAGTGTCGCCAGTTCTTTATATCGCTCACTAATATTCATGGTAATGAGGTTTAAAAGAACAATCACTTCTAAAGCAAATGCGGCACCCACAATTACATAGATGACAATATCAAAATTACCCATCATATCCTGATAGGACTCACGCATATCACCCAAGAAACTAACATTAAACACAGAATCTTGGCTCAGTAGTTTTTCCGCAACCTGATCGTGATCATCCGATGTATTAAAGAGATACATATTCTCAGGAAGTTTCTTTCCTGTCAAGACTTGATGCTGTGCCTCACTCATAAAGATGTAATGCGCAACATAGTTTTCAGAAATTCCACCGATTTCAAATTCATATTCTTGTTCATTTACCCTGAACGTCATCACATCGCCAACATCCACATTTTTTAAGATGGCAAGTTTTTCGGTAATGACAATCGGGTCCTTTTCGACCGAAATCGGTGCTTTTGTATGACGATCTTTTAATTGAATAAAGTTCGGTAAGGCTTTAAAATCTTCCGCAACATAAAGCGTTACATCTAAATCATCTACTTTTGCTGCTTCGGTTGCAAGATGAATGGAATCGGTCACCGTAATATTTTCAGTTGAGATGTCACGATCATAGAGAACCATAGCGTCGTATTGGATCACTTCATCAAATTGTTTATCTACAATCGAATAGATTGAATGTTTAATACCAAATCCCGTAATTAGGAGCCCACAACAACCGCCAATTCCGACAACGGTCATCGCAAAGCGCGTTTTATTTCTAAATAAATTACGCAGGCTCACTTTATAAAGAAAGCTAAGACGATCCCAAATCATCGGAATCCGTTCGAGAAGAATTCGTTGACCGCTTTTGGGAAGGGGTGGACGTAATAGGTTTGCTGCTTTCTCACGGCTGACTGACATGGATTTAATCATTGCAACGCCAACACTTGATACAAAACTAATCAAGAGCGGAACTGCTGCATAACTCCAAACAAAACCACGCTCAAGTTCGGGTGTAAGATACATAATGCGATATGCATTATAGATAAGTGTTGGAATCATGTAGAAGCCCATGATAAGCCCTAAGATTGAACCCAAAATCCATGCAAGACCTGTAAAACCAACAAACTTCATTGCAGAAGCAAACCAAGAGTATCCAAGCGCTTTATAGACACCCATTTGCATGCGTGATTCATCAACCATTCGGGTTACAGTACTGAGCGTTACAAGAATTGCAACACCAAAGAAGATTAATGGAAAGACCTGACCAATCGCTTCAATACGGTCACTATCTTGGTAAAACCCACGATATCCAATTAGCACATCTTCCCGATCAAGCAGATAGAGTTTCCCATGATCTGCTTCTTCAAGCTCTTGTAATCCTTCATCAATTTCTTTTTGACCCGACTCAATTTGGTCATACGCTTCTGTTTTTTTAAGATTAAATGCTTGTTCTGCCTCGGTTAAACTTTTTAATCCTTGATTATATTCTTGAATTCCTTTTTGAATACGTTCTTGACCCGCTTTAAATTCTACCTTGCCCTGTTCAAGACGCTCATATCCTGTTTTAATTTCTGTTTCGTTTTGATCAAGTTCCAGCTTCGTCGCGTTAAGCGTTGCTTCTGCTTTATCAAACGATGCAATCGCCGTCAACGCTTCTGTTTTTTGAGGTTCAGGCAGTGAGTCGACAATTTCTTTTAATGCATCAATTTCTGGACGTTTTGACTCTAAAGATTCTAACCCCGAAGTATATTGGGCCTTCCCTTCTTCAAGTTCTGTTTCATATCCTTTTAGAATATTCTCACGCTCACCCACCGTTTGCGCAAAACGACGCACGGCACTGTCAAGCTTTGTTTGTAAATCACCAGGTCCAGGCTGCGATGATAATTCAAGAATGCCATTTTCAAGTTCTTCATGGGCATCTTGCAGTTGAAGCTTGGACTGTGTGAGGGCTTGAGCCCCTTTCGCAAATTCACGATCTGCTTCAAGACGTTTTTGATCTAATTCTTCTTGCGCATCTTGGAGTTTTTCAAACGCCGGTTTAGAAGCACGATCAAATCGTTGTGAGGATAGCGATGCTTCATGGTCTTTAATCCGTTGCTTTTGATCTTCGACATCCGCGCCCTCTGCAAATACAAATCGCGCACTGGTGAACACGTCAATCTCTTTATCCAGATCAAATCCATACATAAATCCTAAAACATTACCCGAGCCTACTTTACTCTGTCCACGTTCTAAATTCATATACAGACTTGATTCCGCAAACCCAACTATTTTTAGATTTGCAGGTCTAAAGACATCATTTTTCTTTAACTTTATTGTGTCCCCCAACGAAAATCCACGGTGCTCTTGGAGCACTTTATCCACGACCACTTCGTTTTTGTGACTCGGCATCCTCCCGTCAACAAGTGTAATGTCTTTTTCTGTCTGATCGTTTAGGTCAATAACTTTCATAACCCCATCAACATCACGCAGATTCATAAAAGCATCGCCATCATAGACACCGACGGCATCACCATCGACAATGTCACTCAGTTGATCCAACATGGCTTGATCGATACCAAGACTGTGACGGTATTCTAAATCCATCACTTCGCTTTCTTTCATATAACGATCACCGGTTGCACGCATATCGTATCCGGTTACACGAATCCCAACAAAAAAACCAACCCCCAACGCGGTGATTATAAGGATCGCAACAAACTGAAACCATTTCGCCTTAATTTCGCGTAGGATATCTTTTACCATGAGATGTCATCCACTGACTTTACATCATCATTAACCCAATTACGTTCGACTCTACCGTTTTTAATCTCGATAACGCGATCAGCAATTTGTGTAATGGTTTGATTATGCGTAATAATCACCACGGTCATATTATAAATATCGGAACAATCACGTAAAACACGCAACACCTGTTGCCCTGTTTCCGTATCAAGTGCACCGGTTGGTTCATCACAAAGAAGTAACTTCGGATTCTTTGCAATCGCTCGTGCAATCGCCACCCGTTGTTGTTCACCACCGGACATTTGTGCTGGGAAATTTCCCATCCGTTTATCAAGACCAACTTGTTCTAAAATCATCTGGGGATTTTTTGCATCGTTACAAATTTGGGTTGCCAGTTCAACATTCTCTAACGCCGTAAGGTTTGGAATTAAATTATACGACTGAAAAACAAAACCCACATCGTCACGACGGTACGCCGTCATTTCGCGATCACTCATTCCAGTGATTTCTTTTTCATCAATTGTAACTGTACCGGAAGTGGGCGAATCCATCCCTCCAATAATATTCATCACCGTTGTCTTTCCTGCACCAGATGGTCCTACAATGACAATAAACTCACCTTTATTAATTGAAAAATCAACACCTGCACAGGCTGATATTTCAACATTTCCAACTTTATATATTTTTGTAATATCTTTAACTTCAATATAACTCATACTGCATTAACCTCCTTGATGCAATTCAACAGTGATTTTTGTGTATTGGGAAGTGTTCCTTCGATGACACGATCCAAACACAGATTGAGATACTGATTTATCCTTTTTCCTTCAATGCCCAACTTTTTTAAATCTGATGCCGAGATATCAAGATCTCGTATGGATGTGGGGCGTTTTTGACTGATAACTTCATCAATAATATGATTGATATGCGTGCAACGTTGTAATTGATACTGCGCACCCAATCCTTTTGCCAAGTTATCTGCGCGCTTCACAATCATCAAATCTCGAACCCAATCGATACCATGAACCCGAATAAGTTGCTGGATTTGTGCCGACTCGGGTTGAATTTTTAAATCGTGTTCGAGAATCAATCGCTCTAAATATGTGACTTTCTTTTTTGAATATTGAAACCCTTCAAAGAAAGGACGTGCGATGACACCGCTTGCTTGCGCATGACCGGGATAATGAGCAATTCCAGAATCGTCTACAGTTTGCACAAAGACCTTTCCTAAATCATGAAACAATCCAACCAACTTTAAATCCATTCGATTGGGAATTCCTTGTACGGTACGAATCGTGTGCTCGTAAAGGGTGTATTCATGAAATGGATTCTGTTGATCAAACGCGAGTGTATCCTTTAACGGTGGAAATACCGTCATTAAAAACTCGGGACAAAGCAAACTCGTCTCTACAAAATAGGGCCCATTTAGATATCGCGTAAGGTCTGGATAAAGTTGCACAAGCTTCAATCGGTGAAGCGACTCCAACTGATTTTGAGCTGCATGCAACGTTTTCGCCTCGATGTCAAAACCAAGCTCAGATTTAAATCGATACAAACGTGCAAGACGCAATACATCTTCTCCGAAACGAACCTTTGGGTCGCCAATGACCCTTAACTTACGATTGTGTAAATCGTCAACACCCTGATGGTAATCAACCAAACCATGCCGTGGATGATAATAAAGCGCATTGACCGTAAAATCACGACGCAATGAATCATCATAGAGATGATTGATAAACTCGACGCGTGATGGACGTCTGCCATCTTCATAATCACCCTCAAGTCGCATAGTAGAAATTTCAAAATGCTCTTCATCCACCCTAAACTTAATACCATAATCGTGACCAATCGGTTCAATTGAATAATTTTTATAAATTTTTAGAAGTTGTTCGGGTAAAGCGTTAGTACATAAGTCAATATCAAATGATCGATGGCCCATAAGCGCATCACGAACAAACCCACCAACCACAAAAGCTTCAAAACCTCGGTCAGTAAGTTCCATCATTACAGATTCGATTTGTTGAGATAACGTAATCATTTGCATCAACTCCATATAAATTATAACACCCTTCGCACGAAGGTGAGCATTGTTCACCAAAAATTAACAAATCAAAAAAAAGAGGAATTACCCTCTTTTTTATTTAACACTAATCTTATTCGAAAGTTGTTCTTCAACTTTTGTCGGTAAAGTAATTGATAAGATACCGCGTTCGTAAGTTGCGTCAATGGCATTTGCATCAACATCCGCAAAGCGAATTTGTCGTTTAACGCTCTTTTGATTTCGTGAACGATAGAAATAATTCTTTTCTTCTTTTTCTTCAGTTGTGCGATGTTCTGCTTTAATCGATAAGATGTCACCACTAAATTCTACATCAATATCTTCTTTTTCAAATCCAGGCATCTCAATATCAACATGATAATTCCCAGATTCACGATAAATATCAATTCCGGTGCCAAAGCCTGCATTATTCATAAAATCATCACCAAATAAGCTTTCTAAAAGTGTTGTCGGTCTAACTGTTTGTTTCATATGTCCGCCTCCTATTTTAGCACTCGCTTATAAAGAGTGCTATTACACCTTTAGTATATCACATTCATTAGCACTGTCAATACATGAGTGCTAATTCACAAATAATTAGGTATACCTTTCTTGACACGATAATTAATCAGGCGTATAATACCAATTAAATTAGGTGACCCTAATTTAATATAGGAGGTCTTATAATGGCTATTTCAAAATCATTATTATCCGAATTCAAATCGGAATATCAAAATAATAAAACGGCGCGCACCCTTGAAAATGCAGTAACACACAGCGGCATTCACGATACTGCCGTCGATCACACACTCTCATCACGTTATCCTGATGCATTTTCTGTTCAGGCTAAAGGGGGTCACATTACCAATCAGAAAGCAAGCGGACGTTGTTGGATGTTTGCATCACTAAACACAATGCGTGCTGATGTTCTGGGTTGTCTTAATGTTGATACCTTTGAATTCTCAGAAAGTTACCCTTTCTTTTGGGATAAATTAGAGAAGGCAAATTACTTCCTTGAAAGCATTATTGAGACAAAGGATGAACCAACTGATGGTCGCTTAATCCAACATCTACTCTCTGGTCCCATTCAAGATGGTGGTCAGTGGGATATGTTTAAAGGAATTTTAGAAAAATATGGTGTTGTACCGAAAGAAGTCATGCCCGAAACATATCACAGTTCAAACTCTGCCTTCATGAACAAAATCATCACGTCAAAACTGCGCGAATTTGCTTATGAACTGCGCGAATCTGAAAACCCACGTAGCAAAGATGAAATGTTATATGAAATCTACCATATTTTATGTTTATGTCTTGGAACACCTCCAGAAACCTTTAGCTACGAGTATCATGATAAAGATGGTAATTATAAAAAAATCGACACCATCACACCTGTAGCGTTTATGAATGAATATGTTGGATGGAATCTTAAAGATAAAGTAAGCATTATCAATGCACCAACCGCTGATAAACCTTATGGAAAAGCATTTACAGTTAAATATCTTGGAACGGTGAAGGAAGCAGATCCCATCAAGTATGTGAATGCACCGAGTCAAATTTTAAAAGAAGCAGCCATCGCACAACTTCAAGATGGAAAACCAGTATGGTTTGGATGCGATGTTGGGCAAATGCACGATCGTGAAAATGGAATTATGGCTAAAGATGCCTTTGATTTCAAAGGCGTTCTTAATACTGAATTAAACCTTGATAAATCCGGTCGTCTTGATTATGGCGACAGTTTGATGACCCACGCCATGGTTTTCGTTGGGGTTAATCTGGATGAAAACGGAAAACCAACACGTTGGAACGTTGAAAACAGTTGGGGAACAGATCGTAATGCACGTAAAGGCTATTACACCATGACTGATGAATGGTTTGATGAATACAACTACCAAGTTATGGTCGACAAGAAATATGTACCGAAAGATTATCTTGAAGCCCTTGAAAGTGATCACGTCATTGAGCTTGAACCATGGGATCCAATGGGAGCTCTCGCCCTAGTGAAATAGTGGTTAAGATGATTGGAGATTTATCCACGTACTGACCGTCAAAAGAAAAACGTATCGAAGGATACGTTTTTCTTTTGTTATTCTACGGTAACTGATTTTGCCAGGTTTCGTGGACAATCGATGTCGCAGTCTCTGATTTTTGCACTGTAATAGGCAAACAATTGATGTGCAATAATGCTGATAAACGGCATGGTTTTATCATCAACCTTTGGCACGACGAACACATCATCACAAAAACTCGAAAGCATCGGGTCGCTGGTCATCAACAGAAGTTGACCTGATCGTGCTTGCACCTCCTGTAAATTGCTCAGGGTTTTTTCTTTAGTATCCATTTGTGTTAAGGTCACAATTGAAAGTACTTTTGGATCAATAAGAGCAAGGGTTCCATGTTTTAATTCCCCTGCCGGATAAGCATCACTCATAACATAAGAAACTTCTTTGAGTTTCAGCGATGCTTCAACCGAGGTTGCGAAGTCCAGTCCACGACCTAAGAAAAACACTGAAGAAATCCCCAAGTATTTTCGTGCGAGCGCTTGAATGTCATCTTTTTGTTCAAGCAGATCTTGTTGTGCACGAATACATTGTTGAAGCATCACAAGGGCTTGATGTGGATGTTTCGATTCTTGAAGTAATAATGTGATAAGATACAACAATGCGATCTGTGCCGTGTAGGCTTTTGTACTCGCCACAGATTTTTCAAACCCCGCACATGTATAAATACACACATCGACCTCGCGTGCGATTGAAGACCCTTGAGTATTCACAATTCCAAGCGTCTTAATTCCTTGCTCAGAAACCATGCGTAAACAGGCAAGACTATCTGCCGTTTCACCACTTTGCGAAATAAACCATGCACAATCTGCTTCACCGAGCTTTAAAGGATAATAACGGAACTCACTTGCTGTATGAATCATGACTCGATAATCTGTTTCAGCTTCAATCCAATACTTTGCGCATAACCCTGCATAAAGGGCCGTTCCACATGCAATAATGTGGATGGTTTTAATGTTTGTAAAGAAATCACACGGGATGGGCAAGGAAACATTTAACGAACCCTCATCATCAGCTTGTGTATAAGTTCTTAAAGTTCGGTCAAGTACATCGGGTTGTTCATGTATTTCCTTAAGCATAAAATGCTCAAACAATTGTCGATCGGATGATTCTTGATTCCAATTCGCAAAATGAATTACTTTATCTTTAACTTCGATACCATCGGATCGGTACACCACAAACGAATCCGACTCAACACGGACAATTTCACGATCATCAAGAAGTATATACTCATTGGTATAACTCAAAATGGGTGACATATCCGAACCAAGAAACATTTCATCTTTTCCAATACCTAAACACAATGGACTGCCGTGCCGAACACCATAAAGAACATCCTGTTCGTTTAAAAACATGATCGCAAAAGCATAACTACCACGAATCCGGTCACACAGTAATTCAATGGCTTTTTGATTTGAGATTGATTGCTTTATTAGATAATCCAAATACTTGGCCGCAACCTCAGAATCTGTCTCTGATACAAAACTGTAACCAAGTGCTAATAATTCTTCTTTCAACTCTAAATAATTTTCAATAATGCCATTATGTACCAACACTACATTTTCTGTGCCATGTGGGTGCGCGTTATTTTTAGATGCACGACCATGCGTTGCCCAACGCGTATGACCAATACCACAGGAAGGTTCACCTTTACGAGCTGCTTCAAGTTGCATTTCTAAATTCTTAATTTTTCCTTTTTCTTTATACGTTTTTATTTTTTTTCTTTCTTGAATCGCTAAACCAACTGAGTCATACCCTCGGTACTCTAAGTGGGATAATCCCACGCTTAAAACGTCGACAGCATTACGCGTGCCAACATATCCTACAATTCCACACATATTATATATCTCCTATTATTTTAAGATTATGGTTGATAAGGGATTTGTTCTATTTGTCCTTATCTTACGATTCCATATAACCGAAGAGGCATCCGCCGAAGTCTCGATTCTCCTCTTTCCTCGTCGCTCAATATGAGCCAGGCGCTTGTATTCCTAAAAAACCTCCTTTCGATTTTTATTTTACCATACTCTTTTTTATCCTAATAATTTTTTTTCTTAAACAACTACATCGTGTAATTTAGAGAACTTAATCATTCTTTGTGTTTTATTACAAAGAGTTTGCTATAATGTGGATATTGTAATTTTGGAGGTTACACAATGTCTTATTTCAATTTTATGGGGCATGAGATCTTTTATGAAGAATTCGGTATGGGAGACCCCTTGATTTTCCTACATGGTAATGCATCATCATCTGATGTATTTAAACCGATTATTGATTTATATAAAGATGACTTTAAAGTCGTTCTCATTGATTTTTTAGGTTATGGAAAATCCGAGCAGATTGATACATTCCCACTTGATATTTGGGCTTATGAGGCTGCTCAAGTTTTAGAATTGATTCATATTAAAGATTATCGAGATGTAAAATTAGTTGGAATGAGCGGTGGTGCAATTGTTGCAGTGAATATTGCACTCAAAGAACCCGGACGGATTCATAAAATCATTGCCGATAACTTTCAGGGTGAATCATCAAGCCCGCAATTTCTTGAATCGCTTGCACGTGAGCGTCGCAAGTTACTTTCCAGTATACCCGGAAAGTTTAACCTCCGAAGGATTCATGGAAAAAAATGGCATACAACAGTGGTTAATGAAACCAATGCAATCTTAGAATTTGGGAATACACCCTACTTCGATGATTTGAGTAACCTACGTGCTCCCCTTCTTTTAACGGGATGTCGTGATGATCAGCGCATTCGTAAATGTCATTACATCCAAATCTATAATTGTTTGCTCAAAAAAGTACGTCACACATCGATCTATTTATTTAAAAAGAGTAAACATCCCGCAGTTTTGGCTCATCCCGAATCGTTTTCCGATTTGGCATACCATTTCTTCGATGACGATGACACCATTCAAATATATAAAGTAGAATAAAAAAACAATCAGTTTCGATCTGATTGTTTTTTTATACTTATTTAAAAACTTTAACTTTACCCTTCACATCTTGTAGTGTTTTGGGTTGGACTTCGTCAATTGCTTTACCAAATGGCATTTGCGCAACTAATTTCCAACTTGATGGTATTTCAAATGCCTCTGCAGCACTTGCATCCACAATTGGATTGTAATGTTGGACGGATGCACCGATTCCAGCTCCGGCAAGAGCAGTCCATGTTACCAATTGCAACATACCATTCTCTTGCTCAGCCCAAATTGGGAAATTATCCGCATAAAGTGCAAATTGGTCTTGTAACCCATTCACAACATCGGTATCAATATAATAAAGAATGGTACCTTGACCTTGTTTAAAACTTTCCAATTTCGCAACAGTATTTTCAAAGCCTTCTTCAGGTGCTACTTTACGTAATGCTTCACGTGTTAAGTCCCAAAATGTATCACTGTGTTTTCCAAATAAAACGACTGCTCGTTGTGTTTGAGCATTAAATGCTGATGGTGTATGTTGTACTGATGACTCCACCAACTCAATTACTTCATCTTCGGTTAATACCGCTTCCTTTGATAATCCATATCGAGAACGTCGAAGTTCTAAATCTTCAAAAATCTTCGTCATGACATTTTACCTCCTGAGTCACTATGTTTTACGAATTATATTATATAGTTATTGACTATGTTAATTCAAACCATATGCTCTAAAATTGTTTGTGTAATTTTCAAGTTTGTGAACTAATCTGGTTAATGTAGATTTTAGAAAAGGAATGGTGTAAAATGATTAAAGAACTAGGAGGAATTGATTATGATGAAATTAGTTGTTGTTCGTCACGGTGAAAGTGAATGGAACGAAAAAAACCTCTTTACTGGATGGGCTGATGTAGAACTTTCAGAAAAAGGTGTAGAAGAAGCTAAACTTGGTGGACGTATGCTTAAAGAAGAAGGTTACGATTTCGATATCGTTTATACTTCATACTTAAAACGCGCAATCCACACAATGGACAATATTTTAAATGAAATGGAACGTACATGGTTACCAATCGTTAAAGATTGGAGACTTAACGAACGTCACTACGGTGCGTTACAAGGTTTAGACAAAGCAGAAACTGCTGCAAAATACGGTGAAGATCAAGTTCTTATTTGGAGACGTTCATTTGATGTGAAACCTCCAAAATTAGATCCTACCGATGAACGTGCTCCACGTAATATGGAAGCATACCGTAATGTAGAAGATAAAGATATTTTACCATTACACGAATCCTTAAAAGAAACAATTGAACGTGCTGTTCCTTATTTTGAAGAAACAATTAAACCTCAAATGTTAGATGGAAAACGTGTTCTTATTGTTGCTCACGGTAATTCATTACGTTCACTTGTTAAATACTTCGACAATATGACTGATGATGAAATTATGAAGGTAAACATTCCTACAGGTGTTCCTTTAGTTTATGAATTTGATAATGACTTTAATGTCGTAAACAAATACTACCTCGGTGACCAAGAAGCACTGAAAGCTAAAATGGAAGCAGTCGCAAACCAAGGAAAAGCGAAATAAGTAAAATAAAACGAGTCTCACTCGTTTTTTTTAATATTGGTCTAAGTTATTAGGCTAGTTTATTAGCCCGGATTTTTGTACAATAGTAATAGACTTTGGAGGTAATTATGAAAAAAAATGATATAGGTGTTATTGGACTTGCAGTCATGGGGTCAAACCTAGCCCTAAATATGGCTGATCACGGTTATAATGTATCGATCTATAATCGTACATATGCTGTTGGTCAAAAAGTAATTCAAGAAAACCCACACGAAAATTTAAGCCTTTTTGAAAGCTTAGAAGAATTTGTGACTTCACTTGAAGCTCCGCGCAAGATTATCCTAATGGTAAAAGCAGGACCTGCTGTCGATAAAGTAATTGAAAATTTAATTCCACTCCTTAATAAGGGTGACATCATCATGGATGGTGGTAATTCAAACTTTAAAGATACGATTCGTCGTACCCAAGAAATCGAAGCACTCGGATTCCGTTATTTAGGTGTTGGTATTTCAGGTGGGGAAGAAGGCGCACGTTTCGGCCCTGCTATTATGCCAGGTGGAAGTAAGGACGCATATCAATTTGTTTCAAATATATTGGAAGATGTTTCTGCTAAAGCACAAGGTGAGCCATGTTGTACGTATATTGGTGAAAATGGTGCCGGTCATTATGTCAAGATGGTTCATAATGGCATTGAATATGCAGATATGCAATTAATTGCAGAAAGTTATTCAATTTTAAAACATGTTGGCGGTTTTACGAATGAAGAACTTGAAGCAATCTTTACCGATTGGAATCACGGTGAACTTGATAGTTTCTTAATTGAAATTACAGCACAGATTTTTGGTGAAATTGATCCGGATACCGGTAAACACATGGTGGATGTTATTTTAGATACAGCCGCTCAAAAGGGAACTGGTAAATGGACAGCCGAAGAAGCATTAAATACAGGTACCGATGCTTCCTTACTTGCATCCGCAGTCTTTGCACGTTTTATTTCAGCGAAAAAAGAAGAACGTGTACAAGCACAAGATATTCTTGGGTTTGAAGCACCTCATGCACAAATCAATGATCGTGAAGCCTTTATCGAGCAAGTTCGCCAAGCGTTATATGCAAGTAAGATTATTGCCTATGCACAAGGTTTTGACTTGATGAAAAATGCATCCATTGAATATGGATGGGACTTAGACTTTGGTGCGATTGCGAAAGTATTCCGTGAAGGATGCATTATCCGTGCGAAATTCTTAAATCGTATTACAGATGCTTATACATTAAATCCTGAGTTACAAAACTTAATGTTGGATGCATCATTCAAAGAAAGTCTGCTTGATTATCAAGGTAGTTTACGTGATGTGTGTGGTCTTGCCATTCAATCTGGAATCAGTGTTCCTGCCTTTACCAATGCAATCAGTTATTTCGATGCATACCGTAATGGTCGTTCAAATGCAAACTTGATTCAAGCTCAACGTGACTTGTTCGGAGCGCATACCTTTGAACGTGTTGATAAACAAGGTAGTTTCCACCACGAATGGAATCCTAGTAATGAAGGCAAATAATCATATAGTCGCAATTTTCGGAGGTACGGGTGACCTAACCTACCGAAAGTTGTTACCTGCATTTTATAACCTTCTTGAAACCAAGAGTCTTCCTGATTCATTTCATCTTGTTGTAATTGGACGACAAGATTTAACGACAGCGGCATACCACGAGTTGGTAAAGCCATGGCTTCGTGAACAGGCTCGTTTTGATGTCAAAGAAGAAACATTGGATGTCTTTCTCGAATACGTGTCCTATTTTAAAATGACATTTACGGAAGATGAAGGATATCCACGTCTTAAAACATATTTTGAGGCGCTTGATCCTCAAGCACACGTTCTTTATTATTTTGCCGTTGCACCTTCTTTCTTTGAAACAATTGCAACACAATTAGCGCGTCATCAATTGGTTTCCAAGAGCAAGGTTATCATTGAAAAACCTTTTGGAAATGACTTAAAATCCGCAATCGATATCAATAATACGTTAACGCATATTTTTGATGAAGATCGTATCTTCCGAATTGATCACTATGTTGCGAAAGAAATGGTTCAAAACATCTTTACGATTCGTTTTTCTAATATGATCTTTGCGGATAGTTGGAATGGTGCATCCATTAATAATATTCAAATCAGCGCCGCGGAAACGGTTGGTGTTGAAAATCGTGGGAATTACTATGATCATACAGGTGCTTTAAAAGACATGTTTCAAAATCACTTGCTTCAGTTATTATCCATTGTTCTTATGGATGAACCACAAGCATTTAATGCTGCTGACATCCACCGTGAACAAGAAGCTGTGTTGGAAAGTCTGTATGTTAAAGATTACGAAAATGATATAGTGTACGGTCAATATCTTGAAAATAAAGATTCGAAGTCTTATATACAGGAAGATAAGGTGCAGTCTGACTCCACAACCGAAACCTATGTTGCATTAAAACTTGCCTCATCACTTCCTAAATGGCAAGATACCCCTATCTACATTCGTACGGGGAAACGTATGCATAAGCGTTCCACGGAGATTATGATTGAATTTAATCAAAAAGACCACGAACAACCTAATGTACTCATTATCAAAGTTCAACCGGACGAAGGGGTCTATCTTCGTTTTAATATTAAAAAACCGGGCCAAACTCATGATAGTCAGACAGTCTTTATGGATTTCTGCCAGAGCTGTAATTACGAAAATAGGGAAAATACGCCGGAAGCGTATGAGCGTCTTCTCAAGGCAGCCATGGATTCCGATCAGTCCTTATTCGCAAGTTTTAAGCAAGTCCATCTAAGTTGGAGTTTGGTTGAAACTATCCTAAAGCATAAAGGCAATGAGAGTCCTGAAGGCTATGCTGCTTATTCATCCGGTCCGAAACGTGCTCATGATTTATTAGCACGTGATGGCAATCAATGGATTGAAGAACAGGTTATGGGCGAAATATTTAAATACTAAACATAAAAAAACTTCTTAAAGTGCTAAGAAGTTTTTTTGTGTTTACATTCCCGTTCCTAAGTACTGCGAGATTGCTGCAGACAAACGTGGAATAATTTGATTCTTTCTTGAAACAACATCTTGTAAGAACGTACGTGCTTCGCCATCTTTATTTGGGAATGCATCCAAGACGGCTTCTTTTAGACTTCCTGAAGCGACAATAATGGATCCATTATCTTCTACACTGGTAAAGACGACAACCAATAAATCAAGATGATGTTGAACTACAAACTGTTCCATTACTTCTTCAAATGAATCTAAGATATCATCCAATTCATCAAAATGGTAAATGACCAATTGTGATACCATAACCTCTTTTTGAGAGATGTAGAATTTCTTAATATCTTGGTTAATGATGTCTTCATACGGTTTATTTTTTAGACCGGATGTGACTTCATACATATCGCGTGCAAATTCATTACGATCCAGCCCGGAACGATCTTGAAGAATCTGTGCAATCTCAAAATCTTTAGGCGTTGTTGTTGGTGATTTTAAGTTTAACGTATCGGATATCAATGCTGAGAGCAGTAAAGATGCAATATCTTTGGGAATTTCAACACCATGCTCCAGATACATCTTTGTGATGATCGACGCAGTTGAACCGATAATCTCATTTCTGAAATATATTGGTTTAACGGTTCGTAAATCGCCAATACGGTGATGATCAATGATTTCGAGTATTTCTGCTTGTTGGATCCCATCAACGCTCTGTGAAGCCTCATTGTGGTCCACAAGAATCATTTTTTTACTGGATGAATTGAGAATATGATAACGTGAAACAAAACCATAAATCTTATTTTGATCATCCAATACTGGATAGGCACGATAACGTGTTTTAAGCATGCGCTTTCCAACATCATCCACAAATTCATTCCAATTAAATGTTACCAAGTCTGTTGACATGACTTCCCGAACACTTGGTGCAAAGAGTAAATAACGCGATGTATTCATCGTTCCATGTGTTGATCGAATAATCCCACAATCATGAAGTTTCGCAAGCGATAACACAGATTCCTCAATCTCATCCGTCCATACCGTCACGATACACGAAGCACCTTTACGTATAGCCGTTAATTGTGACTCCGTATCATTCCCAATGATCACCAAACGGTCTGTTAATTCATAATTATCCAATTTCGTCTTGGAAATCGCAATAATGCTTGTTTTTCCATTAAAATGAAAATGTTTGGGTTCATAAATTAATTCACCGTCGATCGCCTGCGCAATATTACACATAGGGGTTTTCTTTAAGAGTGCGATTGAATGTTTCGTATCCCCCATCGCGATATGCGCAAGATTTGAACTGGTCACAAGTCCAATAAGTTGATCCCGATCATCAACCACCGCAAGTGTTTGTCTTTTATCTGAAATAATTTCCATTGCTTCCTTAATGGAGGTATCCAAATGAATCTTAACCGCATCATCCATTTCAATTTCATCAAGCGTTGCTCGTGCATCTTTAAGGAGTGTTGGCGTTTCAAAACCAAAGCGATCGAGAAGATAGCTGGTCTCATCACTCAGTTCACCCAAACGACATGGCACTGCTGGAGCACCAAGAATGTTTTTTAAATGAGCATATGCAATTGACGATACAATTGAATCCGTATCTGGATGACGATGTCCACAAATATAGATTAAATCTTTTTCGTTTTTCATATAATTTCCCTTTCAGTCATTAATATTAGTTTATCATATCTACTTAATATATAAAGATGACCCTGTGAAAAAGAACCGCAATTAAACACTATTTATGGGTATAACTCACCGATTCTATTTCAATGTTGCGTTATTTATTCTGTTTATATTTCATACACCAAGTTTCTTTGAGCATCTTGCTTTTTTATTACTTTATAAAAAAACACTGATTTCTCAGTGTTTAGTCTTCATGAATCATATCGTAGCGATATGATGAATGCTTAATCATATTTGGATTTGGTTTACGTGTTCGATGAATTTCTTTATGTACATCACTGCGCTTAAAGTTTGTATAAGCATCTTCATTTTCCCAAACAAACGATACATCTACACAATCATAACTATGGCATGATTCGTTCAATCCTACACGAATACTTACAAACCCTGGAAAATCTTTAACTACCGTACGATTATAAAAATTCTCGGCAAAATCACGACCAGTTCCTTTTTTCATTTCAAAATGCTTAACTTCTACATATTTCATTGTGATACCATCCTTTTTAAAATCGTAAGTTCTCTACTAATATTTTATGCAAAGTGCAACAATGAATCAAGCATTCTATAAGTTAAATTAACCAAATATTTCACAAAGACTCTATTATGGGAATGATTTGTTCTAAAAAACGGAACTCATGTCACAAAATAAAAAGCACCGTAAATCGTTTGTGATTTGTGGTGCTTTTATACACAAAGTTATTTTGTAAGACGTGGCAAACTTAGAACGTCTTCAATTGAGTCAATAATATATTGAGCACCATGTTCTCGAAGTTCTTCAACACTACGAAAGCCCCATGACACGCCTACAGGTATCATACCCGCATTTTTCGCTGTCTTCATATCCACATCACTGTCCCCTACAAAATAAATTAGAGAAGGGTCGATCGCCATTTTTGAAGCAATCGTTAATGGGTAGTATGGATTGGGTTTATGCTTGCCATCAAAGCTATCACCAATCGTCGCAATAAAATCAATATCTCCATAGTAATGTTTCACAATACCATCTGTATACTCTTGTTTCTTATTTGTACAAATTGCGATTGGAATGTTACGCTGATTGAGCGTTTTTAACGTTTCACACACCTTATCATAAGGAACGGATGCCTCCGTGTAGTGATGACTGTACTCATCAAGGTATTCTTCAAGGATTCTTTCAAATCCTTCGTAATCACTTGGTAAAGCCCGTTCAACAAGTTTTTTCATCCCATTACCAACAAATTTTTTGTATTGGGTGCGATCATAAGTGGGAAGCCCATGACGTTGCAGTACTGTATTTAAATTATTTCCTAAATCATCAATTGAATCTAATAACGTTCCATCTAAATCAAAAATAAATGCCATTTGAGACCAACTTTCTAAATTACATGTCTAAATATTTGATTATCATGCTTTGGTTCATAACATGTAGTGATTGGACGGGAAGCCGCCCATTTGAAAAAGCGTGAATCATCATGTTTGGTTTTAATCGGAAAAAAGCAAAGTGGTTGAAGTAAATCCAGCGCTTCACGGGCACCACGATCAAAATTTTTCCCCATTGAAGGTTCAAGCGTAAACATCATGAGGTCAATGGGCGCAAAGTCCGCAATATCGTGGAGGATTTCATGAAAACGATGTGTTTCAAAGCGTGATTCCGCAACGGTAAAGGTATCATCCCAATGCCAATTATTCAAAGAGCCTGCATGTAAGATTTTTAAGTCACCTTCTTGAATTAAGTAACACACTCCACCACCCGTACTTTCATATGTACGCACTTTCGCAAATCCCAAGTGAATTTCATCACCCGGCTCCATCATAAATACATTACGATAAGGCGAAACTAAAATATCCGAAGATAAGATAACCGTCTTCCCATAGCTGTATATTGCATCATTATAGTGATTACGATGGCGACTTGTCACAAAAAAGAATGTTTCTTTTTCACTATACAAATATCGAGACGGTAACAGTCCCTCCACATAATCAAAAATATAGATTGCTTTTTCTGTTTCCACAACATAACCCGCATTATTAATATATTCTACATTTACCATGATAATGCCCCCCTTCCTTTTATTATAACACGAAAAAGAGTAGCATTATGCTACTCTAAGATAACTGTGATTGACCTGAATACAATGAAGCATATCGTCCGCCTAATTGTATCAAATCATCATGACTTCCACGTTCAATGATTTCACCGTGTTCCAAGACAATAATTGCATCCGCATTCCGAACTGTTGATAGACGGTGCGCAATCACAAATGTAGTACGTCCTTCCATAATTGAGTCCATCCCTTTTTCAACCATACGTTCCGTACGGGTATCAATGGAAGAGGTGGCTTCATCAAGAATAAGAATTTCAGGATTGGCTACGGCTGCACGTGCAATATTGAGTAATTGCATCTGCCCTTGTGATAAATCATCCCCATCGCCCCCAAGAACGGTTTGATAGCCATGTTTAAGTTGGCGAATGAAGTGATCAGCATTCGCCAACTTCGCAGCTTCAATACACGCCTCATCACTTGCTTCAAGGTTTCCATAGCGAATATTTTCCATAACAGTACCACTGAACAAATGAGTGTCCTGAAGTACCATCGCAATATGTTTTCGTAAACTGTAACGATTTATGCGATCCAAGGGTTTTTCGTCAATTAAGATTGTGCCTGCGTCAATGTCATAAAATCGCGAAATAAGGTTTGTGATCGTTGTTTTCCCTGCTCCGGTAGACCCTACAAAAGCAATTTTTTGTCCCGGTTTCGCCCAAAACGAAACATCTTTTAAAACAGGAACCCCGGGATTATAACCAAATGTTACATTTTCAAATCGAACCGATCCTTCAACCTCTTCCAGAATCAAATCGGTCTCATTTTCAGATTCCAAACTCCAGTCCAATAATTCAAAGATTCGTTCTGCGGAAGCAATTGCAGACTGAAGTGTTGTGAATTGGCTGGAAATTTCATTAATGGGTTTTCCTTGAGTACGTGTCATATTTACATAAGCACCCAAGTCTCCAATACTTAATCCATGATTAATTGCAAGATATCCCCCTACAATCCCAATGATTGCATAACTTATCGTATTCACATTTTGCATTAATGGAAACATCATGATTGAGGTGATTTGAGCTTTTTGAGAATTCTTCCGGTAATCTTGATTTAGGACTTGGAAATCTTTCTCTGCCTCTGTTTCATGATTAAAAAGTTGCATAACCATCTGACCTTCCATTGACTCTTCAATATACCCGTTTAAGGTTCCCAAAGAACGTTGTTGGCGTTTTGAGTAAATACGACTGCGCTTCACAATCGCATTCGCCATAATTGAAAGAAGCGGAAGAATTATCAAAGTCACAAGAGAGAGTGTTGGACTTAAGATAAACATCACAACAATGGTTCCCAATAAGGTAAAGATATTGATCACAATCGACGCAGCTGCAGAGTTTAACCCCTCCCCTACAAGGTCAATGTCGTTTGTAAAACGACTCATTAAATCCCCATGTGCATTTTGATCGTGATACTTAACATCCATTTTCAATACATGATCAAACATATCTTTTCGGATTGTTTCTACCGTACGCTGCGAAATTTTCACCATCATCCGGTTTGAAAAAAGCATCGCCAAAACCTCAATCGCGAAAATGATTGCAAGAAAAATAAGTTTACTAAAGAGCTGTTGGAACATCAAATCTCGGGTAATCGTTCCATTTAACCCATTTTCAATAATTTTAATTAACGGAGAAATCGAATAGGATCCATAAAGCCCGCCAAGGGTAGAGATAATGGATGCGATGATAACCATGATGAGCAGTACTTTATTTTGCCCTAAATATCCCAATAATCGTTTTAGCGTTTTTTGTTGGTTTCGTGGTTTATGACCAATTACAACTTTACGTTCACTCATGCTATTCATCCCCCTTTCGTAGTTGGCTCTCATAGATTTCTTGATATACATTGCAGGACTCCAACAAGCCTGTATGGGTTCCTTGTCCGACAATTTGACCTTCATCCATGACTAAAATCATATCACTGTCGGATACAGAACTAATTTTTTGCGCAATACTAATTACCGTAACATCTTCATAAAGACTCTGAACGGATTCTTTAACGCGTTGTTCTGTAGCTGCATCCAATGCACTGGTACTATCATCTAACACAAGAATTTTAGGTTCTACGACAAGAGCCCGTGCAATACACATGCGTTGTCGTTGACCTCCTGATAGATTGGTCCCACCTTGTTGGATTGGGGCCTTAAAGCCTTCTTCTTGTTCCATAATAAAGTCATAGATTGAAGCAGCCTTTGTTGCACGTACAAGATCTTCATGTGTTGCATTTGGATTTCCAAGTTTTAGGTTTGATTCAATCGTTCCAGTAAATAAAACATTTTTTTGCGGAACAAAGCCGAATTGACTTCGTAACGCTTTTAAATCAAGAGTTCGAATATCTTTCCCATCGAGATAAATGGTTCCTTCAGTTACATCAATCAAACGAACCATGAGGTTAATTAACGTTGATTTCCCAGAACCTGTCGATCCAATAATTCCAACGTGCTCACCGGGTTTAATTGCGAAGTTAATATTGGTAAGAATATCACTTGCATCTTCATAATAACGGAATGAAACATTATCAAAATGTATATCCCCTCTTGGATTTTCCGGAAGCGTATCTAAAATTGATGCATTGATAATATCCGGTTCCGTTTCCAATACTTCTTTCAAACGAATTACGGATGCTTTTGATCGTGAAATCATCATTAAAACGTTTGTGATCATCATCATTGAGAACATCGTAAAACGAAGGTAATTAATAAAAACTAATAGATCTCCAATATTAATTAAGTTTTGATCGACAATGAGAAAACTTGATATCCACACAATAAATAGGGTGGCAAAATGAATGGCTCCCATTAATGCAGGATTCATGACCACCATTAAATTCATTGCACTTACGGAAGCATCAAACAACTCACCGTTTTCATCTTTGAATTTATGTGATTCTTCATCCTCGCGTACAAAAGACTTAATAACACGAATGTTCATGAGGGATTCTTGTACTTTTCGATTCATCTTATCGACTTTATCTTGTAACTTTACAAAGCGTGGAAACCCTTCTTTGATTACATAAAAAAGAACGAGAGATAAAACAACTACTGCCCCCAACATAACAAGTGATAAATCTGGACTTATCATGTACGTCATCACAACAGTACTAATAAGAAATACAGGTGCCCGAACCAAAAGACGTAAGCACATCATAATCGTTCGCTGTAAAAAGTTAATATCATTGGTAAGTCGTGTCACTAAAGATGCGGTTTGAAATTGTGACATATTTTTTAACGAAAAGGTTTGGACTCGTTTAAAAATATCACGACGTAAATTTAACGCAAAATTATTGGACGCTTGGGATGGAAAAATCAATCCAAGCATCGCAATCACGGCACCCAGCAAGGCTAACCCCACCATCTTGAGTCCGACATTTAGGATTACTGTAAAATCTTGATTCGCAATCCCTACGTCAATAATCTGCGCCATCAATTGAATTTGATACAATTCGATGAAGGCCACACTACCGACAAAGATTATCCCCAATAACGCGATTGGGATTTCAGGTTTAAAATATTTAAAGAATGTTTTCATTTGTCTCTCTTGCCTCCAATCCTTTAATCATTTCTGTAAGTAACGCTTCTAACTGAAGTTGTTGTTCTGGGTTTAAGTTTAGGAACATTGAGTTGTTTATGGAATCAAAATTTTTCTTTAGCTCAACGATTGTTGCTTCTCCCTTATCGGTTAGATAAAGCTGACGACAACGTTTATCATCTTCGGGTATTTCCCGGCGAATAAAATCACCTTGTTCAAGACGCTTGATTGCAATCGACACTGTTTCCTTTGTAACCACCAATGCCTCTGCTAACTCTCTTTGGGTCATTCCAGGATTTCGATAGAGTTCAAACAAAAAACGTGGTTGTCCAATATAGAGTCCTAAGGTATCAAGATACGTTTGAACAACACTACGATGTTTTCGCTCTAAAGCACGATAAAGTTTTGATAATACAGATTCCATAATCTTCTCCTTTAGTTAAACGACTAACTAATTATATCAAAAAAGAAAAAGACACTGTGATAAATAAATGAAAGCCGTCCAGAGACGGCTTCCTTAGTGTCTTTAGCCAATGAAGATCAACCATAAAAGTCCATAAATTAATCCTAAAACAAGGAGTAATGCCGGTAAGAGTGTGACAATTGCAGCAATAATCATTGCTGTCGTATCATTTTTCTCAAACTCAACACCTTTAAACTTTTCTTGAATCTCTTCTTCAGTTAGTAATTTTCGCTTTTTTCGTTTATTCAACATAACTATTTCTTTAAATTACATGCAACATAATGGTTTTCGCCAACATTATGCCAATCAACATCTGCAACTGCATTTGTTTTAAAGTTATGGAAATCATAAACATCGTTTTCAGAAGCATAGAGGTCTGCCTCAACTTCTTTACGATCTTTACGTCCACTAATATCGGTTTTTAAGAACGCATTTAATAAGCGTTTTGTATATGGATGTTTTGCATCCGTAAAGATTGCTTTAATTGGTGCAGCTTCAACAATCTTACCACCATACATAACAATAACATCATCTGCCATTTGGCTGATAACACCAAGGTCATGGGTAATAAAGAGAATTGAGGTATTGTAATCATTTTTAAGATCATTCATAAGTTTTAGAATCTCTGCTTGAATGATAACGTCAAGCGCTGTTGTAGGCTCATCCGCAATGAGAAGCTTAGGATTACATGCAAGTGCCATCGCAATCATAACACGTTGACTCATCCCACCTGATAATTGGTGAGGATAGTTTTTTAATACTTTTTCAGGGCGAGGAATTTTAACAGATGCAAGCATCTCAAGTGCACGTTGACTTGCCTCTTGTTTACTCATTCCTTGGTGAAGCATTAATACTTCACTGATTTGACGTTCAACGGTAAAGACAGGGTTTAGACTTGTCATTGGTTCTTGGAAAATCATTGAAATATCATTTCCACGAATTTTACGTAATTGTTCCTCAGTGTAATCAGAGAGCACTTCACCATTAAAGACAATTTCACCCTCATAAATACGTTGGTTTGACTCAAAAAGTTGTAAGATTGACATCGCTGTCTGACTCTTTCCACTTCCTGATTCACCAACAATACCCAGTGTACGTCCTTCATCAACGGAGAAGGATACACCGTTAACAGCTTTTACTAACCCGCGTTTTGTATCGAAGTAGGTATGTAGGTTTTTAATTTCTAATAAAGCCATGCTTACATACCTCCTTTCTTGTTCTTCGCTTCGGCATTAAGCAGACGACATGCTACAAAGTGATCTGGTGCCACTTCATACCAATCTTTATCGGCTTCACCCGTTTCTTCAAATGTGAAATCGAAAATGCCATTAGGAACAACTTTAAGGAGTTCGGCAATTTCTGCTTCATCTTTTTCCATACGAGGAATCGCTGCAAGCAATTGTTTCGTATAAGGATGTTGTGGATTGCTAAAGATTTCTTCAGCAGGTGCAAGTTCAACCAAATTACCAAAATACATAACACCGATACGGTCACTAATATAGCGAACCACACCCAAGTCATGTGTAATAAAGAGGTATGTTAGGTTATGTTCATCCTTAAGATCTTGAAGTAAGTTAATAACTTGTGATTGGATTGAAACATCCAATGCACTTACCGCTTCATCACAAACGATAAACTTAGGACGAAGTGCTAATGCACGTGCAATCCCAATACGTTGACGTTGTCCACCTGAAAATTGGTGAGGATAACGGTGAATAAATTCTTTCTGAAGTCCACATTTTTCCATTATATCAATAATGTATTCATTGTATTCATCACTGTTTGCATCCTTGAAGAGTTTATGAGCAATCAGACCCTCTCCAATGATGTTTCCTACGGTAAAACGAGGATCAAGTGATGAATATGGATCTTGGAAAATAATTTGTAAATCCTTACGTAAGAAACGCATCTCTTGTTTATTTAATGATGATAAATCGATACCATCATCAAGTAAAGATTCATATTCTTCAAAATTATCATGAGATGATAATTTCGCCTTCATTTCGTTAATAACCACATTAACGTCATTCAACTCTTTTTGCGCTTGTTCTAATTTTTCTTTTAAACTTGTGACATTACCATTCGCTTTTTTATCGTGCATGGTATTGCGTAATGTTTCCATTTCAAGTTCTTTATGTAACTTCGCAACAGCACTCCCTTTTTGATATTTTGAGAGGAGTAAATTGCTTACTTCATTCAGATTATCATGAACAAGAAGCCCACCGGCAAGACGGAAAATATTTCCGTAAGTTGTCTCATATGCAATCTTTAAAAGACGCAATGATTCATTAAGTTCAATAAATTCTTCGCCTGATGTTCCTTCAATTTTTGATTCAAGGTCTTTAATCGCTTGGTATTCCGCATCATGTTTACCAAAAACTTTTGGTATTGATTTGTATACTCCGCGTACGTACTCAGGCATCATTTCTTCAATTGTTTCACCATAATAAAGTGATACACCACCTGTTTGATCGTACAATTGAATTAATGTACGACCAAACGTGGATTTACCACAACCTGATTCTCCAACAAGTCCTAATGTTTCGCCTTCAAAAATTTCAATTGAGATATCTTTGTTCGCTTTTACATATTCTTGTTTACGTTGGAAAATACTTGATTTTTTGATTGGGAAATATTTTTGTAAGTGTTCAACCTTAATGAGAACGCGATTATCTTTATTTTCCATTATATAATCCCATCCTTACTTTTTAATTTTACTGTATTTGTCATTTTATCTACCATCCCCTATTTCTGGTTCGACTTCGGATCCATAGCATCACGAAGTGCATCTCCCATTAAGTTAACAGACAAGGCTGTAAGCATAACGCAGAGTGCTGGTAGAAGCCATTGCCACCAGTAATTTTCAATAACTGTTGTATTTGCAACACCATTAAGCATATTACCCCATGATGGTGAAGGTGGCTTAACACCAAATCCTAAATATGAGAGTCCGGCTTCTGTTAGCAAGCTGGAAGCATATCCAAGCGTCATATTAACAATAATAAAGTTAAATACACTTGGTAAGATATGGCGAATAATAATTGTTTTTTCTTTTAATCCTAAAGCGCGTGCGGCAAGAACGAAATCTTTCTCACGTTCAGCTAGGATTTGTCCACGTACTAGACGTGCAACACCCGGCCACGAGATAACCCCCAAAATAACCATAATCATCGCAAGACGTTGTGATTGTGTTGTTGATGAAGGTAATAAAGCCGATAAGGTAATTGCAAGCGGCAAGAATGGGAAAGCACTAATAACTTCAGCAATACGCATTAATAAGTTATCAACCCAACCACCGTAGAATCCAGCAATTAAACCAACAAGAACACCGATGAGTGTAGAAATAATCATTGAAATCGCTCCAACGGTTAATGAGATACGACCACCGTAAAGCAAGCGTTCTCCAATTGAGCGTCCCATGTCATCGGTTCCCAAAATAAATCCTTTATTTCCCCAACCGTTAATTTGATTATCTTCGCTCACAGCAAATGATTGGAAGTGATCTGAGAAAATTTGTTTGTTTTTAACGTTTGTTACTGATGTTGGAACATCTGTTAAATTAAATTTGCCCTCACCCCAAGCATAGACGTGACCCGATTCAGTAAGTGCGTTAAAGGATGTTAATGTTGATGAAATTTGAACAACTTTACCATCAAGTTCAGGAACACTTTGGAATTTACCATGTGAACCCCATGTATGAACATTACCATCAGCATCTAAAGCCATTGCTGATGTTTTTGTAAGCTCAACTTGAGTGACTTTAACAGAACCATCTGTTAATTCTGTCGGGATAGCACCAACTTCAGTACCACCTTGACCGAATGCTACTAATGATCCGTCATCAAGTAAAGCGATGATATTAAATTGTCCAATGGCAATGTCTTTAACACGACCTTGGATACTTTTGGGAATATTATCGAGGTTGTTCTCAAGAACACTACCCCATGTATAGATTTTTCCTTTATCTGTAACAATTGCAGTAAAGCGTTTCCCTGCTGCTACTTTAACAATGTTGTCACTACCAAGTTCTTCCATGACATCAAATGGTAGTTCTGTTTGAGAGAAGGTATTTTCACCCACACCAATAAATTGATTGTTTTCGGTGACTGCAACAACAAATTTATCTCCGGATGCTAGTGATTTAATTTTACTATTTTTCGTCTTTTCGACAATTTGATCAACTTTAAATTTCTTATCAGGACGTTGTCCCCAGAAATGTACTTTTCCTGCGTCATCTAATGCAACAGAATAGGAAGTACCACTGCTAATTGTCTCAATGTTTTTCCCTTGTATTTCCTTGGGAATATTTAAATACTTCGTTCCTGGAGCAAGGTTATTTAATACGGTTTCATGTTCGTATGAGTTATACGGTCTGAATGTCGTTGTCCCAAAAACAATCGCAAAAATTAATACAAAACCAATAAGTCCCGTTACTCCAAGTTTGTTTTCAAAAAAGTTTCTCGCAATTTGTTTTGATGGGCTGATAACCACATCTTCTGCGATTAAATCTTCAAGTTCTTCGCGTCGTTGTCCACCACTCTTAAATAGATTAGCAAACATCGATTTGATACTTGACCAAAATGAATTTTTCTTATTATTGTCCATATCAAAATCCCCTAATCTAATTTAACACGTGGGTCAACCATCGCGTATCCAATATCCATAACAATGTTTGAAACGAGTGATAAGATTGCATAGAACATGTTCATCGCTAATACAAGCATGAGGTCACGACTACCAACTCCTTGAATCAAGACGTTTCCAATCCCGTTCCACGAGAAGATTTGTTCAGTAATTGCGGCACCCCCAAAAATACCAGCAATCGAACCTGCAAGAACCGTTACAACTGGAATTAGAGCATTTCTAAACGCATGCGAATAGACAATGACTTTTCCTGATAACCCTTTGGCACGTGCAGTACGAATATAATCACTGTTTAACACTTCAATCATTGCATTTCGGACATATCGAATTGTCGATGCAAATGAACCAATGGTTAATGTGATAATTGGTAAGGCTGCATAACGGAACCATTGCCCCACATATGCAATCCCTGTAGTTCCAGCAAGTGGCATCCCACCTGTAGGGAAGATGCTTAATTTAATTGCAAAGAAGTAAATTAACAAGATCGAGATTAACAATGTTGGCATTGACATTCCGACAAGTGAAAAGACTTGCCAAAATTTATCAAATTTTCCGCCACGATTCACGGCTGATTTAATACCTACAATAATTGAAATAACAAACGCAATTGTTGTAGAAATTATATTCAGAAATACTGTATTTTTTAGAGGTGTTGCAATAACCTCTTTTACGGGTTTATTTTTAGAAGTTGAAATTCCTAAATCACCCGAAAGTGTGTTTTTTACCCAACGAACATATTGTTCTGGGAGTGGCTTGTTATGACCGATGCGCTCTGCAGCCTCATCGTAAGCCCTTTGGTATTGTTCTGGATCTTTGATCGCTGGGTTTATCATTCCTATTACGGGATCACCAGGCATCATTTTCACTAATGAAAACAGCATGATTGAAATGATGATCACAACAGGAATCAACGACATAATCCGTTTTATCATATACTTAAACATCGTTTTTCTCCTTTTAACACGACTATAAGAAGTGCCGATTGACACTTCTTATAGTACTTACATTCAATTATAACTCAAATTATCCTTCGATTGAGATATATTCCATAGTTTTTGACCAGTCCATCTCTGGTGTTACTTTTTCTAAACCTTTAACACGGTTTGACGCGATGTCATGGTATAGATTTGAGTAGAGAGGGATTTGGAACAAGAGGTCATTCCAAAGTTGGAAGTATTCAACAACTGCTTCTGAATAAGCTTCACGATTTCCTGGTTCAATACGACGTACCTTTTCAATAGCTGCATCAAGTTCTGGATCTGAAATATCACTCCAGTTTAAACCTGTTCCAACATATTTTGAATGGTTTTGCCATGGATCATAAAGTGATGTGAATGATGTTGCAAGGTTAAATGCATTAAAGTCATTCTCTTCACGTCCTTGCATGTATGCACCTAAAGTAGCAAATTCACCTTGTTCAATGTAGTATTCCATACCAGCTTTTTCAGCTGCAGGAACTAATTGAGATACAATTAAATCTGTTACTGAGTTCTTCTCAGAACCAAAGTGTTTTACAACAAGTTTATTTCCATCTGCATCATAACGAGCATAATCTTTACTTGCTTTACTTGCATCAAATGGTGTAACACCATCTTTTTCGAATTTGTAGATTGATTGATCTAGTAATTCATTTGCTTTAGTAATGTTGTAAGTATAGTCGATAAGTGAACTTTCAATCTTGTCCTTGTTATCTTTATAGAACCATTGTGATAATCCGAATGGTCCATTAACTACAGAACCGTATCCACCAGCAATTTTTTGAACAAATTCGTTACGGTTTAACATGTAACCAATTGATTGACGTACTTCTTTGTATTGAGTAGGTCCTTTATTTGCTTTTAATGTGATGTTACCAAATCCATTACGTGGATAGTTAACAGTTTGTAATTCAAGTTCTTTTGCTTTATTGATGTATTCACCCTCAATGTTTCCTGGTGATAAATCAACTTCACCTTTTTCGATCGCTTGTACTGTAACGTTTGAGTCAACTTGACGGATTACAACTTTTTCAACTTCTGGTTTTTGACCTTCGTAGTTTCCTACATATTGATCATTTTTAACAAGAATTGTTGTACCATTTTCATAGCTTTCTAACTTATACGCACCTACTACAACAGTTGGTTTGTATCGTTCAGTTGTTGAAACATATTCAACAGCTGCTTGAATTTCTTCAGGTGTGTTGTCGAATGCGTTTCCTTCAGCATTTAATTTAGCATCCTTAAACCAAACATGCATTGGTTCAGGTGAGATATCAGCTTTACTTGCTTCAAAGTAGTATGGCAAGTTTGCTTTATCGATTGTTAATGAGAATGTATTGTCGTCGATTAATTTAACCCCTTCGAAAACTTTTGATTCCCCTGTGCTGTATGCGTTATAACCTAAAAGTTCATCTCCGGTACTTTCCATTGATGCAACTTTCATCCAAGCTGGATGTGAACGGAACAACATAGCCATAACGTAGTCTTTAGCTGTGATTTCTGTTCCATCAGAGTATTTATTGCCACCTTTGATTTTGAAGGTATAAGTTTTATTTCCTTCGCTGTCTGCTTTAACTTCATGGCTTTCTACGAAGTTAGGATTTGGCTTGATCTCTGAAGTATCGCGATCAATATAGAAAACGCTTGCACCTAAGTGCATTAAGTTAGTTGCCCATCGGTCATAGGCATTCGATCCGAACCCTTCCACAAAGTCACCATTTTGTGAAGCAGGGGCCGCAACCGTTAATGTACTGGATGAACCTTGTGATCCACAACCAGTAAGAACCAATAACGCTGCAACGAATGCAATCATTAATTTTTTCATGGTAATTCTCCTCCTTTTGTTGTCAAACATTGATACAGATAAGTGATACTGTATGAATGTATTATATAGGATACAGAAAATTTGTCAATTGGTTTTTCAGTATATTATCAATTTTATGAAAATAAATCATAAAATCTCTGAAACAATTTACATTTGCTGTTATTCTATGAAATATCCACTGTTTAGTGCGTTTAATGACGAATATTTTAAGTTGTATGAATATTTATCATGAAAAGTAATTCTAATATATCACAAAAAATCCATAGTTTGGCGTGAAGCGTCCGAAATTCCTGAAACAACTTTCAGAAATTAATGCAAGATAATACAAAAAAACTACAAATTCGAATGAATAAAAAAAAGGATGCTTTCGCATCCTTATTATATAGATTAAATATGAATTGGCAATCCGAGTGAAATTTCAGATGCATCCATAACTGTTTCTGATAGTGTTGGGTGAGCATGGATTGTTAATGAAAGATCTTCAACATTCATGCGTGCTTCAACAGCTAATCCGATTTCAGCAATAATATCACTTGCTCCAACACCGGCTACTTGTCCACCAAGTAGTAATCCTGTGTCTTTTTCTGATATAAGTCTTACGAATCCTTCACCTGCATTAAGTGAAAGTGCACGACCGTTTGCACCAAATGGGAATTTTGATACTTTAACTGTTAATCCTTGATCTTTAGCTTCTTTTTCAGTTAATCCAACAGTTGCTAATTCAGGGTCTGTGAAACATACCGCTGGAATCGCAACATAGTCGATTTCTGAAGGTTGGCCTGAGATTGCTTCAGCAGCAACTTTTGCTTCGTATGAAGCTTTGTGCGCTAATGCTAAACCTGGAGTTACGTCACCAATAGCAAAGATATGTTTTTGGCTTGTACGTCCTTGTTTATCTACAGTAATAAGTCCACGTTCGTTTGTCTCAACACCGGCAACTTGTAAGCCAAGATCATCTGTGTTAGGACGACGTCCAACTGTAACCATAACGTAATCTGCTTCGATTGTAGCGGGTTTGCCATCTACTTCATAAGTAACAACAACTCCATCTTTTGTTTCTTTAGCATCTTTTGCCATAGCATTATTTACGATTGTAACGTCTTTTTTCTTAAATTCGTTTTCAACAAGTTTAATCATGTCTTTATCGAATTGAGGTAAGATTGAAGGCGCTCCTTCAAGAATTGTAATTTCTGATCCTAAATTAGCATAAACACCTGCTAATTCTGAACCAATATAGCCTCCACCGATAACAACAAGTTTCTTAGGAATTTCTTTTAAGTTTAATCCACCTGTTGAGTCAATGATACGTTTTCCAAATTTAAATCCTTTGATTTCAATTGGACGACTACCTGTTGCAATAATACAGTGTTTAAATGTATATGATTGAGCTGACTCATCATTTACAACACGTAATTGATGCGTGTCATTAAAGAATGCTGTACCACGGATGATTTCAACTTTATTTTTCTTTAATAACATTGCAATTCCAGATGTAAGTTTATTAACAACTTGCTCATCTTTCCATGCTTGTGTTTTTGTAAAATCAATTTTAACATTTTCGGCTGTAACACCAAATGTTTCTGAATTCATTGATTCTTGGTATCGATGACCTGCATTAATTAACGCTTTTGAAGGAATACATCCAACGTTAAGGCAAACGCCACCAATATTATCTTTTTCAATAATTGCTACTTTTTGTCCTAATTGAGCTGCACGAATTGCCGCAACATATCCACCAGGACCTGAACCAATAACAATTGTATCTAATTCAAGAGCTAAATCTCCTACTACCATGTACTATTCCACCTTCCAATTAAGATTCCATTAATAGAAGCTCAGGATTGTTTAACAATCTCTTGAGTTCGTTCATGGCATTTTGTGCTAGGGCACCATCGATGATACGGTGGTCGAAGCTTAATGATAATGCTAACATATTTCCAACGCCGATTGTTCCATCTGCTAGAACAACTGGTTTCTTATCAATACGTCCTACACCTAAGATCGCTACTTCTGGGTAGTTGATGATTGGTGTAAACCAGAGTCCACGTGCTGATCCAATATTACTAATTGTAATTGAACCATCGCGCATATCTGCTCCAGCTAATGTATTATCATTTGCTGCGGCTGCCAATGTTGAGATTTCTTTAGCAACTGTAAAGATTCCTTTTGAATCAGCATTTTTGATATTTGGAACATATAAACCGTGAGGTGTATCTGCTGCAAAACCAATGTTAATGAAGTTTTTGTAAACAATTTCTTGTGTTGAGTCATCAACACTTGAATTTAAGATTGGGTATTTACGCACAACTGCAGTTAGCGCCTTAACAATGTAAGGTAAGAATGTTAGTTTAACATCTTGTGCAGCTGCAATTTCTTTGAATTTCTTACGGTGATTTACAAGTTCTGTAACATCCACTTCGTCAAATAATGTAACGTGTGGTGCTGTTGCCTTACTTGTAACCATTGCTTTAGAAATTGCTTTACGTGTTGGTGTCATTTTTTCACGTGTAGTTGATCCTGTAACAACAACTGGAGCTGGTTTAGCTGCAGGTTTTGCTACTGGTGCTGTTTCAACGGATGGTGTAGCTTCAACGACTGGAGTTTCAACTGCTGGTGCAGCTGCGCCGCCTGCGATAAATGCTTCAACATCTGATTTACGGATATGTCCGTGTTTACCTGTTGCTGTAACAAGTGTTAAATCAACATTATTTTCACGCGCAAACTGACGAACCGATGGCATTGCTAGAACGCGTCCAGCAATTTTATTTTGTGCAAACGATTCACCATTTCCCGCAACAGCCTGGCTTGCAGTTGCAACTGGAGCTGCTGTTTGTGCAGGAGTTGATGCTGGTGCATGTCCTTCTGCCGCAAATTCAACGAGTGGTTGTCCAACTGTTGCCACTGTACCCGCTTCAATCATGATATTCATAATTTTTCCAGATACTGGGGATGGGATTTCTTGAACAAGCTTATCATTTTGAACTTCTAATAGTGGTGCATCTTCTTGGATGTCATCACCGACTTTAACGAACCATTGTACAATTTCACCTTCAGCGATACCTTCACCCACATCTGGCATATTAAACACAAATGATCCGGCAGCTGCTGCAGGTGCAGGTGCTGCTGTCTCTTCTTTAGCAGGTGCAGATGCTACTGCGCCTTCTGCTACGATTTCAACGAGATCGTCACCAACTGTAGCTACAGTTCCTGGTTCGACCATAATTTTTGTAATTGTTCCTGATACTGGGGATGGGATTTCTTGAACGAGTTTATCGTTTTGAACTTCTAATAGAGGTTCATCTTCTTTAATTGTGTCGCCTTCTTTAACGAACCAACTAACGATTTCTCCTTCAGCAATTCCTTCACCTACGTCAGGCATTTTAAATATAAATGACATTATGCACTTCGCCTCCTAAATTAATCAAAGTTAACAATTTCACGTACTTTATTAGTGATGTCTTCTTCGTTTGGTAACCAATCGTTTTCAGCTAAACCAAATGGGAAAATTGTATCTGGTGCTGCAACACGACCTACAGGTGCTTTTAATGTAAGAATTGCGCGTTCTGCGATTTCCGACATAACATGTGCGCCTACTCCGGCTTGACGTTGTGCTTCTTGTACAACAACTAAACGTCCTGTTTTCGTTACAGATTCGATAATTGTATCTAAGTCAATTGGTGAAACTGTACGTAAGTCGATTACTTCTGCAGAAATACCTTCTGCTGCAAGTGTTTCAACAGCTTTCATTGATTCACGAACCATTGCACCATAAGTAATAATTGTTACATCATTACCTTCTTTAACAACATTCGCTTTTCCTAAAGGAACTGTATAGTATCCTTCTGGAACTTCCTCACGGAATGAACGGTATAATTTCATGTGTTCTAAGAAAACAACAGGATCGTTATCTTCAATAGAAGCTAAAAGTAAACCTTTCGCATCATATGGGTTTGATGGGATAACCACTTTAATTCCAGGTGATTGTGCCATTAGACCTTCTAAGTTATCTGAATGGAGTTCAGGGGTGTGAACACCACCACCAAATGGTGAACGAATAGTAATAGGCATGTTACGTGTGTTTCCTAAACGGTAACGTGTACGTGCCATTTGTGCAACAACTGAGTCCATTACTTCGAATACAAAACCGAAGAATTGGATTTCAGGAATTGGACGGAATTTTTCTAATGCCAATCCGATTGCTAATCCACCAATACCTGATTCAGCTAATGGTGTATCAAATACGCGGTCTTCACCGTGTTTTTCTTGAAGTCCGTCAGTTGCACGGAATACTCCACCGTTTTTCCCAACGTCTTCACCGAAAATCAATGTATTTTCGTCACGTTCAAGGGCAATATCAAGCGCTTCAGTAATGGCTTGAATCATTGTTAGTTGTGCCATTATTTGTTACCCTCCTTGTTTTCAAAATATTCAATTTGTTCTGCAATAGTATTTGTTGGTTCTTCGAACATATTCTTCAAGAAGTCAGAAACTTTTTGTTTTGGTGCTGAATCAGCAAGTTTAACAGCTTCTTTGATTTCATCATCAATTTGAGCAATCAATTCAACTTCTTTTTCTTCGTCCCAAAGACCTTTTTCTGTTAAGAAATTACGCATTCTGATCAATGGATCTTTTTTATCCCATTCATCAAAACTTGCTTGCGTTCTGTATCGTTTTGGATCATCACCTGAAAGTGAGTGAGGACCGAAACGTGATGTCAGTGTTTCAATTAACACTGGACCATTTCCTTCAATTGCCCAATCACGTGCTGCTTTTGTTGCAACATAGACTGCTAGGGGATCCATACCGTCTACTTGAACACCAGGGATACCTGCAGCTGCTGCTTTTTGAGCAAGTGTAGGTGCTGCTGTTTGGACGTGACGTGGTGTTGAAATCGCATATCCATTATTTTGAATAAAGAACACTACAGGTGCTTTAAATGCTCCCGCATAGTTAAGACCTTCATAAGTATCACCTTGTGATGATCCACCGTCTCCTGTATATGTAAATGCTACTTGTGCTTTTCCACGTTTTTTCAGTGCAATTCCAGCTCCTGCAGCTTGAATAATTTGTGCACCAATAATAATTTGTGGTGGCATTGCATTGAAATCTTCTGGATAGTTGTTTCCTTCAACGTGTCCACGGCTCCATAAGAATGCCTTATGTAGTGGTAATCCGTGTTTTACTAATTGAGGAATATCACGATATCCTGGGAATAAAATATCCCCTTCATTAAATGCAAAGTGACTCGCCATTTGACTTGCTTCTTGTCCAGCTGTAGGAGCGAAGAATCCAAGACGTCCTTGACGTGCTAATGTAGTTGAACGGTCGTTTAATGCTCGTGACCATAACATATTTTCAAAGAGTTCTACTAACTCCTCATCTTTTAAGTCTGGTAACATTTCTTTGTTAACAACTTTCCCAGTTTCATCAAGAATCTGGAATGTTGGGTAAAGCTTTTCAACATTTTTCAGTTGAGCAGCGAAATCCAACGCTTTATCTTTCTTAACTTGTGCCATTGAAATTTCCATTTCCCTTCTATATCTTGCTTAGGTCATTAAGTGGTAATGCCTAATTACAGTTTAAATGTAACACGTAAGCGCATTTCATTCAACGATATTGCTACTTTCGAGCAAAATTCATTTGATGTTTGAACCTAATCAAACATCAACTCTAATAATTCCTCTTTTGTGATATTACCAAAGTATTTTCGTAAATCCATTTCCGAAAGCACGGCGTCGACATCGCTTTGTTTGAAACGAGCACCTTGAAGGCGCGCTTCGACATCCGCGACATCTTCTAATCCGAGGTAATCTCCAATAAATCGAACGTGATCGATATGGCCTTCGCTGACATCCATCAAGACTTCAACACGTCCGCCCGCAAATCGTTTACTGTTTTTAAGATTAAACTCTGGTGATGCACCATAAATCCAATCCCATGTGCCAAATCGGTTGATTGCCTCATACTCGATTTTCGCAATTTCTTCAGGTGCGAGAATAATTTCTTCATCTTGCCCCTTATTCGATAAAAAGTATTGTAACTCATCCCAGAAGGTTTTAAGATCAGTCCCTTCAGGTAAATGTTCCTTAATATTGGTTACTCGTGATCGCACTGATTTTACACCCTTTGATGTAATTTTATCAGGATCAACATTTAACGCTTGAACCATATCCTCAATATTAACATCAAACAACAACGTACCATGGTGCATGAGCTTTCCATTTGCCATGCGTTGTGCATTTCCTGAAATCTTAAGTCCATCAATTAAAATATCATTACGTCCTGACGCCTCCGCATTGATACCCATACTTGCAAGTGCATCAATAATTGGCTGAACATACTTTTTATAATTGACTTTTCCTGGGTCATCCACATTAATCACAAATGTAAAATTAAGATTTCCAAAATCGTGATACACTGCACCACCACCTGAAACACGACGTGCAACTTTGATTTTGTTATCATCAATAAATTTCTGATTAATTTCTTCGACGGTATTTTGATTTTTCCCAATAATTACCGCTGGCTCATTTTGCCATAGAAAGAAAAAATCCTCATCACAATTGATGTGCTTCATCGCATACTCATCAAGTGCTAAATTAAAATAAGGATTTGTTGATGGATTTTTTAAGTATCTCATACTTGTTACCTCACTCTCTATCTCCCACATCCACTTTCATTTTAAAGACCATTGCGATATAATTCAACTAAAGTGAATTTATATTTCACATTCACTTCGTTATCGTTTTGACAACTAAAAAGGAGATTAAATTATGGAATTCACATTACAAACACCCGCTATGATTTTTCCTGCAATTTCTCTGCTCATGCTCGCTTATACAAACCGTTTTGTCGTGCTTGCTGGGCTGATACGCGATCTTTACGAAAAACATCAAGATTCCCCAAATAAACAGATTCTCGCTCAGATAATTAACCTTCAAACACGGATGAAATACATTAAATCCATGCAGGTCCTTGGAGCTATGAGTTTTATTGGGGCTGTGCTTAGCATGCTCCTTACGCTCTTTGCACAATATAACGCAGCCATGGTTACGTTCTCTCATATAGTATTTGCACTCAGTTTAGTTCTACTTGTTATTTCATTGGTCTATTTACTAAAGGAACTTTCTATATCAATAGAAGCACTTACCATTCAGTTACAAGATATTAAAAATAAGAACGAAAACAATTAGCACTTACGTGCTTTTTTTATTAAATAGAATAAAGGAGTCCTATGAAAACAACAATCTACCTCATTCGTCATGGAAAAACATTATGGAATCAAGAGCATCGAATGCAGGGATCTAAAAATTCACCGTTAACGGACGAAGGGAAACAACAAGCCCTGCTCCTTCAAAAACGATTAGAACCAATATCATTTGACGAGATTATCGTAAGTACAAGTGAACGCGCACAAGAAACAGCATCCCTTGTCTTTCCGAATCAGTCGCTAAAATTAGAATCACGAATTCGTGAAATTGAAATGGGCGCTTGGGAAGGCGAACTGCACCAAGATGTTAAGCAGCAATACCCGAATCAATGGCATGCTTTTTTCAATAATCCACTTCACTACAGCCCCGTTGGTCATGGTGAACGGTTTAAAGATGTCCATCAACGCATCACCCCTGTGGTTGATGACATCAAAACGCAATATGCGGGGAAAACCATCGCATTGGTTTCGCATCGAATTACTCTTAAAGTTCTTACAAATTATCTGATCAATGAAAATTTAGAATCGATTTCATCTCAACAAGACTTCGATTCAACAAGTCTTACAAAAATTGTTATGGATGAAAATGGAACGCATCTCATTTATCGAAACGAAACATCTCATTATCAATAAAAAAAATCTCCTGAGGGAGATTTTTTAGTGCATTAAACGATTATCATCATTAACCAGTGTTATAAATTCCTTTACCGCATCAAAGATCATCTTTAACTCGTCGGGATCCATATTTTCAATATCACTTGAAATAAAATACTCAACGATTGGTAGGACATCCCCTTCTTCCATCGATTCTTTAAAAGCAGATACAAAGAGAACGATGCGCTCAGCAACTTCTTGATTTATAATTTTTGTTTCGATTTCTTGTTTAACTTCTTCAAAATTATCTTCAATTTCAAAAAGATTTATCGGACGAAACGGCGGTATGACAATTTGAATACTGGAATCGTAAGGATTACGATTTACGATAATTACTTGTGATTCTTGTCCTTGTTTCATAGTGTATCATCCTTTCTATAGTATTCTAACATACTTATATGTACATTGCATTTGCCTTAATACCGAGCGTATAATGGTGGAAAGGAGTGATATTATGAATCGAATCGAAAAACTAACAAACCTCATGCTCGAAAAACAACTGATTATCTCAGATAAAATGATGATTTTTTACTACACCGGATATCGTTTTGATGTTGGCGAACGCATGATCGCATTACTGGTTGGCAAAGACCATGAGCCCATTCTGTTTTTAAACAAACTTTTTGAGGCACCGAAAGATTTAAAGACGATTGTCTATGAAGATGGTGATGATACGACATCTCTTATTGAGACCCATCTGACCGACAACCAATTTGCCGTTGATGGGAATTGGCCATCACGTTTCTTAATCCCGTTTATTCACAAAGGGTATACCGTTGTAAATGGGTCGCCATATTTGGAACAAATCAGAACTATTAAAGATGATGTTGAACGTTCAACACTCATCGAAGCATCGCATCATAATGATCGCATTATGCTTGAAATGGAGCAGCTACTTAAAGTTGGCATGACGGAAATTGAACTCGCAGAAATTGTCCGTGAAAAACAGAGCGCAGCACCTTTATCGGGTGTGAGTTTTGATCCCATTGTCTTGTTTACTGAAAACATTGCCGATCCCCATGGTGTTCCATCAAATCGAGTTTTACGTGAAAATGATGTTGTTCTAATCGATATGGGTGGAATCTACCAAAATTATTGTTCTGATATGACTCGATGTTTTTTTATGGGTGAAAATCCTGAGATGGAACACCTCTATAAAATTGTACTTGCAGCGAATAAAGCTGGAATTAATGCTGTAAAACCCGGAGCACGCTTATCCGATGTTGATAAAGCAACGCGTTCGGTTATCGAGGCGGCCGGCTATGGTCCATATTTTGTTCATCGTACAGGACATGGAATTGGTATCGAGTGCCATGAAAACCTCGATGTTTCTTCAAAAAATGACCGCATCATTGAACCTGGAATGTGCTTCTCAATTGAACCTGGAATTTATATTCCAGGAACCGGTGGTATCCGAATTGAGGACCTCGTACATGTCACAAAGGATGGCGTCTTCGTCATGAACCAATGTAAGAAGGAGTTTACTGATATTAAAAAGTGAAACACTCGTGAAATGAACTCGTATTAATTTACATCTGTATCTTTAGGGGGTATGATGTATATGCAGTCATAAGATTGTAATGCTTTACATCCCCTCAAAGCATTTGGCAGCCAATGGCTGCCTTTTTTTATTAAAAAAGCTGATCATATTATGATCAGCTTTTCTTTTATCCAAATACTACATTAACAATTTGTTCTGTAGCATTACCACCATAGGTGACATGATTTTCTTTCATTACCTTAGTTTTCGCAACTTGTTCTTCATAATTCATCGATTTGATGTGTTCGATAAGATGCGCTTCATCACGAATGATACCACTAGGAATCACTGTCTCTAAATCAATATAAAATCCACGTTTTTCAGAATACGCTTCATAGTCATAACCAAAGCAGATTACAGGTCTTTCAAGGACACAATAATCAAAGATAATACTTGAGTAGTCTGAGATAAGGATATCTGAAATCATCATCAAGTCGTTTACACGAGGATACATCGTTCCATCATAGAAGAAATCATCAAAGGTAACGCCCATCAATTCATTGGTATAAGGATGCGTTCTTAAGATAACAACATATTCATCACCCAAGGCCTTTTTCCAAACGTCACAGTCAATGGGTGGTTTAATTTGATAACTCTTACCGAAGTCTTCACTATCCCGCCATGTCGGTGCATAGAGAATCACTTTTTTATCTTCAGGGATGTTTAAACTTCGTTTAATTTCGATAACTTTATCCGAATCCACATGGTACAATTCATCATTACGAGGAAGTCCTGTAGGGACCATTGACTCTGGACGTGCATTAAAGTCTCGATAATAGATGGGTCTTTCATTTTCCGCACTATAACAAATATAATCCGTATCGGACCAATCAAAATCGGTTCGACCCGCTACCGCATTGCCCATCTCATTAATTGCTACACCGTGCCATGTATTGAGAAAGACCGTCTTTTTCTTTTTAAAATGCAAGCCGCGTTCAATATTAACACTTGTAATCCAATACTGTGCTTTCAACGCAGTTTTAAAATATTGCCACGTGTCCGCTTTAACAAGATCGGCACCGTCGATTGTTTGTGTAACATCATCAACCGCCCATACAAAACGATACTGTGCGTATTTCGAATCTTTTTTCATATATTCATAAATGGCACGGGGACTATCGTTATAGCCGCGAGAGTTTGCAGATATTAAGATTAAATTTTCTTCAGTACGAATAAACAAACCAATAAATCGGAAGACCATGGACAGGGTCTTTGTAAATACGATTAACAAGACTTTATTGTGTTTTAATATATAATCAAGTTTTTTCTTCATTCATAACCTCCTTGAAAGGTTTTATATACATGGGGTATTATACTATAAATAATCAACAATTCCTATTCTCTTTGAAATAAAGAAAAGGTGCATCACACACCTTTCCCCAATTAAATTAACTCGATTGTTTGAATGATTTGAGGCTCAAGTGGCTTATCATTTCGATCGCGTTTAACATGAACGATTTCATCAACCACTTCAATACCATCCACAAGTTTACCAAAACTTGCATATTGACCATCTAAATGTGGTGCATCCTCAGCCATAATAAAGAATTGACTTCCAGCACTGTTTGGATCCATAGCACGTGCCATCGATAGAACCCCTTTACTGTGTTTTAAGTCATTTTTAAAACCATTTGATGTAAATTCACCTTCAATTTCATATCCAGGACCACCCATTCCTGTTCCATTAGGGCAGCCTCCCTGAATCATAAATCCAGGAATTACACGGTGAAAAATTAATCCATCATAAAACTTTTCTTCGATGAGCTTCACAAAGTTTGCAACCGTTTTAGGTGCGATGTCTTCATAGAGTTCGGCAGTCATGGTTTTACCACTATTCATTGTAATTTTAATTGTTTGTGTCATAAAAATACCTCCGTGACAATCATAGCAAAAGTGCTATACTTTTACTAGGAGGAATTCTTGAAAGGTTTAAAACCACATCTTAACAATATCGGTTCGTCGCAAGTCTTAGACTTACCTTTCGAAGTCAGGTCATCATAAACCCCTAAAGGACGTTCGCGTTACTTTTCTTAGTCCATGTTATAATTGAGATAAAGGAGCACATTATGTCACATAAGTATCGAATAATTAGTACTATAATTGAAGATCGTATTATGGATGGTATCTATCCTTCTAATACAAAAATTCCAACCGAAGAAGCTTTAATGCAGGAGTTTGATGTTAGTCGAAATACCATTCGAAAAGCCATTGGCCTCTTATCACGACAAGGTTATATTATCTCCGTTCAAGGAAGTGGTATGTTTGTTCGTGATGTGGATCATATCAATGCAATTAATTTAGAAAATTTTCATGGCTTATCCTCAAATCATAAAAAAAATCGAATCGAAACCAAAATCTTAGACTTTCAAGAGATTTCAGCCAATCGAGAAATTGCCATTGAGATGAATTGTGAAGTTGGAACCCAATTGTATTTTGTGAATCGATTACGAATCGTCGATGGCAATCGATGGGTTGTAGAGTATTCATATTTTAATCGTAATCTTATTCCGTATTTAAATCGAGAAATTATTGAAAATTCGATTTATTCTTATATTCAAGAGGGGCTAAGACAAGAAGTTGGGTATATTGACCGCTTAATTGAAGCGTGTTCTTTAGATAATACAAATGCGGAATTACTGGGACTGCATCTCGGTGATCCGGCTTTAAAAACAACCAGTAAGGCAATGCTTAAAAACGGAGAAATTTTTGACTATTCGATTGACTACCATCATTATAAGTATGCACGATTCTTAAAATTATCCAGTCCAATTTAAAAGGGAGCTATGCTCCCTTTTCTGCTTCAATCATCAATTTAATTTGTTGGAGTCGTCCCTTAAGTTGTTTACGAACTTTTTGTTTGATAAACGGAAGACGATATAACATTTCACCCTTACTCTTCTCATCATATGAAGAAATAAACGTGCCATCTTTGTCTTCAAAAAATTCATAATGGGTTGTAACGGTCTCTTTAGGGTTCTCGGATACAAATGCGAAATGTTTATAGCGGTCATGAATAATAACACGTTGCTTTAATTCAATATCACGACCATTCATGGTTTTAACCTTAGCCTTCATTTCACGATTCAGCATCTTTTTAGGGCTACACTTGAAAAGCTTTGCGAACTCAAGTTCGAAACGTTCCCATGCTTCTTCTAAAGGCGCCTCAATAAAAACTGTTTCTTTAAGCATACATTACCTCACTTTTCTTTATTATAACCGAAAAAACGATAAGTCTACGACTTATCGTTTTAAATTTAGATATCAACGATACCAAAAGAAAAATCATTGGATGAAAGGGCATGATTTTTTGCGCTTAAACGACATAAACCCATCAAATTTAAAATGCTACGACTGAATTTGAAAAATGAAAGAAACTATGCTGTCTCTTTTTTTAGTATTATTTTTCGAACCATAAGAAAACAAAGATAAAAAATAAAATAAACGGCCACAATTATATTTGTGTCCGGTTTCTCTATATAGAGAATAATCGGAAAAATTAATAAATAAATCGCGTTGGTATATTTGAATAGTTTTCTATTCCAACACCCTTTGGTCTCATTTACTATTAACACTAACATAATCATTATTAGCAATAAACACAGTATGCTTACGATGGTAAAAAACACATCGTGATTGTGAATCATCATAACCCTCCCCCAAAATTAGTTATACAGAGAATATCTTGGTATCATTGCGAGCAACTAAGCAATATCGAGTCCGAACTGATGCATCAAATGCGCCCTACTAGATCAACCCGTTTTATTTGACAGAGCATCCAAATCAGCCATTATCACAACCGTTTTGACGAATGATTTTTATTTATTACTGCAGCTGCGTACTTCTACAATTTTTAAAGATGTTCCCCTTCAATAATTTAAATGTACCATATCTTATTATTAATACAAGCTGATTGAAACAGAACAAGGCCTCTTTGTCAGATAAAATCGCATCTTATCGTTCGAGTTTGTGAAAGGATATAACCATCATTCGTCGTTAAGGCTACAGTCAAGACAAACCGAGAAATAAATACTCAAAGCTTACTCGATATTAAGACGTCTCGAGTAAAAGAAAAAGATAAGTCATAGACTTATCTTTTGTAGTTTTGTAAGGATTCAAGCACATCCGCATCGCATCGTTTACAGAATTCAGTAATGAGAGCAACTGTATCTGCGTAATCTTTACGATGAATAATACCTAAGTGTGAGTGAATGTAACGCGCAGGAATTGAAAGGGTTAACGTAATAACACCATCATGAACTTTATGGATTTCCCCTGAATCCGTTCCTCCAGCAGCCAGGATTTCAAATTGTGTATCAATATTCATCTCTTCAGCAAGATCTTGAAGGTAATAGAGAAGTCCTTTATGACCAATAACAGAACCATCCATCACTTCTAAAGTTGCACCGACACCCATTTTAATACGGTTATCTTCACCTGGTGTATCGGTTGCGATAGTGACATCAACAGCAAATGCAATATCTGGATTAATTGTTTGTGCTGCAGTACGTGCACCACGTAATCCAACTTCTTCTTGTACAGTTCCCACTGAGTAAATATGGGATGCTGTTTGTACATCTTTAAGCTGTCTCATAACATCGACAACAATAGCCGCACCAATACGGTCATCCCAAGCCTTTGACATTAAGAAGTTTGGGTTTGCCAACACGTGGAAGTCAGATTTTGGAGTTACGGTATCCCCAACTTGAATTCCTAATAATTCAACTTCATCTTTTGATGCTACACCAAGATCAACGAAAACCTCAGTGATGTCCATAACTTTATTACGTACCGCCGGAGTCATTCCGTGCGGTGCCTTGGAGCCTGTAACACCAACATACATTTTTCCATCACGTGTTTGAATTGTAACTGGTTGAGACAGCAAGACATGTGGCCACCATCCGCCTACTGGGTGAATTCGTAAAAAACCATTATCATCGATGCTACGAACCAAGAAACCCACTTCATCGATATGACCTGCTAACATAATCTTAGGTCCATTTTCAGCACCTTTTTTATGAGCAATAATTGATCCTAAATTGTCAAAACAGATATCATCCGCACTCTCTTCAACCCATGATTTAAAGACATTGGCAACATCTTTTTCGTGACCTGAGATACCATTTGTAAGCGTAAAATCAGCAAGCATTTCTAAATTTACATCACCATATGCTTCTTCAAGTGTAATATTTTTCTTCATATCATTCTCCTATTTCTAGACCCTCACTATAATCCAATAATCTTACAGTATTAAGACGGTAATTATGATGTAATACGACACCCTACAAAGATGCGACCGAATCATCTAAAATCAATGAATCCCTTAAACACATGTAACGTCAATTGGTGGGAATCAGAGAGCCTCTTTTTTCTAAACTATCATATCACAAACATTTCGTCAGAACACGAATTATGATAGCGAATATTCAAGATGACAAGAATAGCGACAAAAACACCTATTTGGAAATAGGTGTTAACGTATTCATTATTTTTGTTTCATTTTTCTCGTTAAACTGGTTCATATAGAGTTCATAATATCGACCTTTTTGGTTCATAAGACTCTCATGATTACCATCTTCGATAATGGTTCCTTTATCAATAACAAGGATACGATCTGCACTCACAATCGTCGAAAGACGATGAGCAATAATGAAACTTGTTTTTTCTTTAAGAACGGTTTCAACTGCGTTTTGAATAATCTCTTCCGTTTCAGTATCAATTGAGGCTGTAGCTTCGTCGAGGATAAAGATTGATGGATTTACAAGAATTGCCCGAGCAAAGGAAATCAATTGTTTCTGCCCTGTCGACAATCGGTTTCCGCCTTCACCTACATCTGTTTGATATCCATCTTCAAGTTCCGTGATAAAGCGATGTGCATCAACAAGTTTTGCAGCCCGCATGACCGCTTCATCAGAAGCATTGGGTTTCCCATACGCGATGTTATCACGAACCGATCCAGAAAAGAGATGGGGTGCTTGTAAAACATATCCAAGATGTGAGTGGAGCCATCCAATCGATCGTTCTCGATAGTCTACCCCATCAATCCGAATCGAACCTGAAATGGGTTCATAAAAACGACAAATAAGGTTTACAATGGTTGATTTACCACTTCCCGTCTCTCCAACTAAAGCGACGCGTTGTTTGGGTTCAACGGTTAAATTAAAGTTTTTTAATATCGGTTCCGATGCTTGATAATAAAAATCAACATCTTTAAATTCAATATTTCCAACGATCGGTTCATAGACCGATTCTTTGGGATTTAAGATTGTTCCATATTTTTCAATAACATCTGGACGATCGATGAGTGATGAATCTTGTTCCAATAATGAAAGAACACGCTCTGCAGATGCTTGGGCCATTTGTAACTGTGCAAACACATTACTAATATTACGAAGCGGTTCAAAAAAACGTTCCGCATATTGTGTAAATAGGATTAAAGTTCCAATTTGGATAACACCTTGTAACGCCATGTTCCCACCAACATAAATAATACCCGCATTGCCTAACGAAGAAATAATGGTAATGATAGGCATATACAGTGCACTGAGTATGACAGCATGAATGGACTTTGATCGCATGGCCATGGTGTTGTTTTTAAATTCACTGTAATGAATCGACTCCAATCCCATTGACTTAGTAGTCTTTGCTCCGGTAATCCCTTCACTAAATCCATGGGTGATTTTTGAATTCTCCGCACGAACGTTTCGATAGTTTTTTAGGATACGTTTTTGAAACCACGAGCTTACAAAGTAAACCATAGGTACAATCACAAGAATGATTAACGCAAGTTTCCAATTGACCGTAAACATGACCACCAACAACATCATCATGACTAAAAATCCCCAAACTAGATCGTTAAAACTCCAGGAGAGGATTTCCGACAACCGTGAGACATCACTGGTCATTCGAGCCATAATCCATCCTGTAGGCGTTTTGTCATAATATGAAAAAGGAAGATTTTGAAGCTTTTCCATAACATTTTGACGGATTTGATAACTAATATCCATCTCAATAAGACCACTTCGATAAATAAATTCATAAATTAGAAATGCTTGGACCGCAACCAAACCTCCATATAAAAGCGCAAACTTCAATATGGCTTCTGTTGAACCTTGACCTTGATAGAAAACATCAATGGCATATCGATTCAAGATGGGAAGGATAATCCCAATAACCGCTTCAAACAGAACAAAAAACAGCGCTAAAAACAGATTCTTTTTGTTCTCAAGCAGCATCATTAGGATTTTTTTCCAAAGCCCAACATCTAATTTTTCAGAAGTAAACTGCTCTTCTTCTCTATAACTCATCGACAAATCCTCCTTTCTGATTGGTTTGAATATCATAAATATTTCGATACAGTCCATCAACGTTCAATAGCGAATTATGTGTTCCAATTTGCTTGATTTCGCCATCAAGAATAACAATAATTTTATCCGCATTTTGTGCACTGTTAATACGATGGGTAATGATGATGGATGTGGCATTTTTAGTATGATTTAATGCTTCTCGAATGGAAGCATCAGTTTGAGAATCTAATGCAGATAATGAATCATCAAAAATTAAAATCGGTGTATTTGCGATAAGCGTCCGGGCAATCGCAACACGTTGTTTTTGTCCACCGGATAGGGTAACACCTTTCTCACCAACGGGTGTTTCATACCCTTGGTCAAAAGAAGTTATAACATCATGAATCGAAGCAATTCGAGACGCGTCATAGACGTCTTGCTCCGAAGCGTGTGGAATGGCAATACGAATGTTTTCAAAAAGGGTTTTTGAATAGAGATAAGGTTCTTGTAAAACAAGTCCTACTTGCTTACGGAGAGAACTTTTCGCGATCTCGTTTATGTTAATCCCGTCAATTTTAATGGACCCTTCAGATACATCATAAATGCGCGTAAGTAAATGAACCAAACTTGATTTACCACTCCCTGTTGGTCCCATAATCGCAACCGTCTCTCCCGGTTGAATGGTAAAATTCAAATTTTTAAGAACGGGGGTGGATGCATCATCGTATTGAAACGATACATTTTCAAAAATAATTTCACCCTTAATTTCAGGCTTTAATCCTGACTCAAGATCTTCAATCGGCAGGTCTAAGATTTCGTTCAAACGATCAATACTTACACTAACCTTTCCCATATCGGATAAGGTTCGGCCAACATTACGTATTGGCCACAACACCATATTTACATAAGAAATAAAGACAATCGCATTCCCAATGGATAAATTGCCCGCACGCACTTCAAAAATACTTGCGATAAGCACAATTAATGTTTGCATAAAACAAAGTAAATCAGAAGTCCCCCAATAGATTCCGAGAAGTCTGATCATTTCCTTTGTTATGGAGGCATAGGCTTGGTTTTTAGCTTCAAATTTCGTAACTTCAAACTTTTCTTGATTAAATGCTTTCACAACACGGACGGCATCCATGCTTTCTTGAAATGTATTCGATAATGCTGCTTCCGCTTCATCACTTTGCTTAAACACTGCCTGCATTTTTTTAAAGAATAGAAACGCAAACCCAAAAATAAAGGGAAAAGAAATCATGGTAATCCAGGTCATCGTTACATTAATACGGAATAATACCGTCAATGCGATTACAACCATGGTAAAAGCATAAACAAGTTCCTGAATTTTTGATTTGAGAAAACGTCCAATCTGATCGACATCACTGGTACAACGTTGTATTAAATCACCGGTTTTTGCTCGTACATGGTAGGCGTATGGAAGTTTCTGTAGGTGATCAAACACATCATTACGTAAACTTTCTGAGAAAAATTCAGAAAAAGAACCAATTGAATAACCTGCACAAAAATGTGCAACACCACTTAAGATGTTCAACACAACAATTACCACACCAACATACCATAAATGTTCACGAACGGAATGCATTCCACCTAAAAAATTCGTAAGTGTTTTCATCCATGATGTCGTTATGGGTAAATCATTTAAAACATGATCAATGGTGTATTGAAGTAATAAGGGATTGACTAAAAGCACTGCACAATAAACTACTACCGAAAAGATCATCACAATTATTTTTTTTCGATGACCCTCAGTATATTTAGAAATAAATCTAATATTTTTCATATTCACCTCGATATTATTGTATCTTCTCCTTTAAAGCTTAAAAAACACATTTTCATGTGTTTTTATGAATATCTATGCTGAAAAATAAGTGGGCTAGGAGACACTTAAAGAATCACACAGACAATCATAAGTATTTTGTTCAAAACAAAATGCGACGCTCGATAATGCAACATTATCATTTTTATTCACTTGGGTTAAAAGGTGCTTACTATTTCTTGGAGACACAAAAGCCCCTTGCTGATTAAAAAAGTCAAAAACTATCTCTGCCATAATCATTAGAAATAAAACAACACACATTAAACATTTATCTGAGCGATTCATAAGTTCCTCCTTTCATTTGTATATATTTTATCATATATTTCAAAAAAAGTAATCAATACCCAACATCGTGATAGAGATTTGGTATAATAGAAATGGTGATAAAATGAAACTTAAAATCGTCGTCACAACGGACGTCCATGGAAATATCTTTCCAACAAATTATACAAGTCGTGAAAACCTCGAAGATTATGGGCTTGCACGCATTAGTACTGCAGTAAATCAATTCCGAAAGGAAGGAAATGTTTTACTCTTAGATAACGGGGATGCTTTTCAGGGAACTCCGTTATTAACTTACGCACATCAACATGCGCAATCCGTACCCAATCCTATGGCACAATGTTTTAATGCCATGAATTATGATTTTATTAATTTAGGAAATCATGATTTTAATTATGGACCTGAAATTCTCCAAAAATACATAAGTGAAAACAATGCACCCCTACTTACTTCAAATCTTGAAATAGATGGGTCTGTACCGGGCCAAACTCAAATTCTTACTTATGAAGGTAAAACGATTGCACTTATTGGTGTTTTAACGCAATATATTCCACATTGGGAACGTCCTGCTCATATCGAAAACATGGTTTTCAAAAGTGCTTTTGACCAGCTCCAACAAGAAGTTCAACGTGTACGAAATGATGTCGACTATGTCATTGCTATGTACCATGGTGGTTTAGAGCGTGATCCGCAAACGGGTGAACCGACTGAACGGCTTACTGGTGAAAATGAAGGTTATGCTATGACTGAAATTGAAGGGTTAGATATTCTAATTACAGGACATCAACACCGTTCCTTTATCGAAACCGTTAACGGGGTTTTAGTAACTCAAAACACCTTTAAAGCAAAGGAATTTATTACGATTGATCTTGATTTGGAAACTGGTAACGCCTCAGCAAAACGACTCAGTGCCTCCGATTATGATGTAGACCAAAATTTATTGGAACCACTACAAGGCTTACAAAACGAAACACAAACATGGTTGGACCAACCCGTTGGAACCTTAGAAAACATGGATGTGATGATTAACGATGAATTGGATGCACGCCTTCATAAACATCCGCTCGTTTCACTCTTAAATCAAATACAACTTGAACGATCGGGTGCACAAATTTCTTCTGTAGCCCTTTTTAACGGGGCTCAAGGATTTAGAAAATCAATCACAATGCGTGAATTAGTAAGCACCTACCTATATCCGAATACGTTGGTGGTAAAGCGAATGAGTGGAAAAGCACTTCGTGAAATGATTGAATTTAGCGCCCATTATTTTACCGTCGATGCCCACCAACACATTGTTCCCTCACCGGAATACGTTGAACCCAAGCCACAACATTATAATTACGATATGCTTGATGGCGTGGATTACACCCTTGATATCTCAAAACCGAGAGGTTCACGTGTAGTGAGCCTAACGTATCAAGATAAACCAGTTCAAGATAGTGATGAATTCACCGTGGTTGTAAACAATTATCGAGCAATGGGGGGCGGGAACTATACCATGGTTGCGGAAAGTGAAACATTAGAAGATATCCAAGAAGAAATGGTCGATATCATTATGGATTATTTTATTCAACATTCCCCAGTTTACGTCAATCATCGTGATAATATTAAAGTAATTGCATCAAGATAAAAAACCAAAATACAAAGCTTCGAATACTTAGAAGTTTTGTATTTTTTTTTATTCAATCGAAAAAAAATCTTGACACTCGAAAAAAATAAAAGTATTCTAGTTCGTGTACAGTGAGACACAATGGTGTCTCATTTTGTATTTTTAGGAGGTAATTATGATTAAAGCTATAGTAGGTGCCAACTGGGGCGATGAGGGTAAAGGAAAGCTCACAGATGTATTCGCAAGTGAGTCTGACATTATTGTTCGGTTCCAAGGGGGCAATAACGCAGGTCATACAATTATTAATGATCAAGGAAAGTTTGCGCTAAAGATGTTACCATCCGGTGTTTTCTATAAACATACGATTAATGTTATTGGTAATGGTGTTGCGTTAAACATTCCTGCATTCATTCAAGAGTTAGAGGAATTAAAGACTCGAGGTGTTCATCCTCAAGTTATTGTAAGTGATCGTGCTCAAATCGTGATGAGTTACCATAAGAATTTTGATGTTTATGAGGAAGCACGTATGGGTAAAGATCAGTTTGGATCTACCAAATCGGGGATTGCGCCTTTTTATTCCGATAAATACGCAAAAATCGGGTTCCAAGTCTGTGAGTTATACAATGAAGACTGGTTACGCAGTAAAATTGATCGTGTTCTTGATATCAAAAATACTTTATTAGTAAATTTATATCATCAAGAACCGCTGTCAGCGGATGCAATCTTTGAAGAATTAATGCAATACCGTGATTTAATTAACCCTTATGTTCGCGATGTCTTCACCTTTTTAAATGAAGCGCATGATCAAGGTAAAAACATTCTCTTCGAAGGGCAACTTGGTGCATTACGTGATCCCGACTTTGGAATTTATCCTTATTCAACCTCTTCATCTACTTTAGCTTACTATGCGACCATCGGAGCAGGATTGCCACATCCTATCGACGAAGTATGGGCAGTCACAAAAGCTTATTCAAGCTGTGTTGGTGCTGGTGCATTTGTCTCAGAAATTTTTGGAGAAGAAGCCGAGGCATTGCGAAGACGTGGTGGTGATGCGGGTGAGTATGGCGTTAATACTAAACGTCCTCGTCGTGTTGGCTACTTTGATGCGGTCGCAACACGTTTTGGATGTAAAACCCAAGGGGCAACTCATGTTGCACTCACAAACATTGATGTTCTTTCCTATCTAGATGAAATCAAGGTTGTAACGGCATATGAGTATCAAGGACAACAATCCATGCGATTTGGAAATATTACAGAATTAGAACATACAACCCCTGTAATTGAAACATTCCCTGGATGGAAAGAAGATATTACACACATTACATGCTATGATGACCTTCCTGAAAATTGTAAAAACTATATTAATAAACTTGAAATGCTCATTGATACAAATATTGCACTTGTTTCAAATGGTCCAAATCGAAACCAAATTATGAAGCGTACGCCTTTACGGTAAAAGAAAAACGAACAGAATCTGTTCGTTTTTTTCTATAATCTTCCCTCATCACTACATTTATTGCGTATTGTACGAGCAGGAATGCCTGCAACAATATCACAACGTGCGACATCTTTAGTCACAACACTCCCCGCACCAATTACGGCTTCATCATGAATCATAATATTACCAAGTACCTGTGCTCCAGCACCGACGTGTACTTTATTTCCTAACGTTGGATGTCTTTTGCCCGGTTCGCGTGATTTACCACCTAAAGTAACCCCATGATGAATTAAACAATCATCACCAATAATTGCAGTCTGGCCAATGACAACACCGCTTCCATGATCAATAATAAAACGTCGCCCAATCTGTGCTCCTGGATGAATCTCGATTTGTGTCAAAAAGCGTCCGAGTTGCGAAATGAATCGTGCTACAAAGTAAAACTTAATACGATAGAAACAATGTGCGATTCGATAAAACCCCATCGCATGGTATCCTGGATAGAGTAAAATTACCTCCAGAACTGATCGTACAGCAGGATCTTGTTTTTTATATGCACGTGCTGTCTCTAAAAATCTCATAAAATACTCCTTATTTTAATTCGAGTAACGCTTCATTGATAAGTTTTAGAACATAAATTCGATCGGCTTCATTATTTTCAAAATCAAGATGATCAACATTAATCTTAAGCATGGGTGAAAGATCGTAATTATCAAAATAATTACTGTATTCACGATTGAGTTTTTCCCAATATTCGCGTTCAACAATTAATTCATAATCTCTACCACGTTTCTTAATGCGGTTCATTGCCTCATCAACACTTATTTCAAGATATACCATTAATTTGGGAACATGAACATGTTCAAGCATATTTTGTAATAACTCAGAATAAATTTGAAATTCTTCGTCACTCATTTCTCCACTTAAGTTTAACATACGGGCGAATATTGCGTCCCCATATATGCTTCGGTCCATAACCGCTTTGCTTACGTCTTTCGCTTGTTTGATATGCTCAAAACGCTTATTTAAGAAAAACACTTGTAATGGAAATGAATAGCGACAACGGTCATGATAAAACTTATCCAAAACAGGATTATCAACTACCGGTTCTTCAAACTCTTCATAGCCCTCTTGACCAAGAATACGCATTAATGAACTTTTCCCAACACCTACAACACCTTCAATAACTATCATGTCATAAACCTCTTTCCGTGATACATAATTTAATATATCGCTATAATTAAATCCCATAACTCACCACCATCTCATGTCCCTAAGAGACACTCTATTCATAAGTTTAGCTTTGTAATGACAAAAAAGCAAGCCTCTTAACGATAGAGTTTCGTAATTTTATGACATTCATCAACAATCCATTCGCGAAGCCACTCCGGTTTTAAAACCGTAATATGAGAACCGCCTTGTAAAATAAAATCTTTAACGGCAAGTTCATTCGAAAACTCGACTTTTAGAATAAAGCGATGATCATCCAACCACGTAATTTCTTGGTGTTCACCCCAGATATACTCACTAATATAATCTTGCTCAAAAACTTCCAATTCTGCGAAGACGGGTTTTATTTTATAGCCGAATTTTGAAAAGACATGCTTGCTTGAAGTTTCGTCATCAAACCGAAAAACCTCATCACGTAACGATAATTCATGAATGCGATTTACTTTTAGGCTCAAATAGCGATTCTTTTCATCATAACCCAAAAGATACCAAAATTTATTGACAATCACAAGCTCATAAGGCTCAAAGACATAGGAACGCTTCTCCCGATGATTTTTACTATAAACAATATCAATACGCAAATGATGCTCAATGGCGTTCTCAAGCAGCTCTATATGTTTTTGATAGAGATTTGGATCAACATTAAGCTTAACCGATTGAAAAGCAGATACAGATACATTCCCACTATAATCCAACTGGTGTGATAATTTTGAAACAACAGCTACAAAGTCATTTCCGAGTGTCGGGTTATCCTGTGATAACAAAACCGCAAACGCTTGCTTTAACATCTTGCGTTCATTACGTTCAAAAGCGAGCGGTTGTATTTGCGTTTTAGATTCTAAAACATAACCCCCACCTGGACCCATGACCGTAGTAATTTCATACCCTACCGATTCAAGTTCTGCTTTGAGTCGCTGCACACCACGCTCACTGATTTCCAAAAGATCCGCCAGCTCTGAAAGGGGAACAACAGAGCGTGCGGATAATACGTCTAACATAACCAAAGCATTGCTTAACTTACTCATAGATCGTTTGACCTTTGATAACATAACAGCGTGTTAAAAGATCATTAAATTCAGATTCACTTCGGGCTATTTGACAAAGTCCACCCAGTGAGAGTTCCGGAAGCAAGTCACTCACTTCAACGATACACTGACGACTTAACAATTCCCCTCGGTGAACCGCACCGGTAAATTCGGTTCCGGTATATGTCTGGATAAATGAAATTTCAAAATTTAAGTCTAGATCACGACTCACCGTTAATAGATTCGGTTCGTTGGACCCAAAATAATCATAAAGTGTTTGCGCTCCCGATACCGTTAAATAATTCGCACCACGATCTGATGAAGCAACCGAATAGTCGTTGGAGTAATGCGTATTGAATTTTAACTCATTATAGAAATCCTGTGCATCCTCATGAGAAACAAACTTTAAAGTCACGGAAACACTGTCTTCAAATGAGAGACCAAAGGTTTCTGTAAAACGAAGTGCCTGATCATTAATAAATGAGCTCACATCATTTCCTTTCATTGCAATCATCAAATCTTTTAAATTAAATCCTTTTTTCATCATGTATCACCTCTTGGCTCAAGTATACCAACAGTATACGACAATTTTGGTCGTATATTCAAGAAAGCGAAAAAAAAGTGGATTTATAATCCACTTTCGGTTTAATTATTGCCAGATTGATTGTAAAGAAGTTTTGTATGACTCCATAACAGATTCTGGTGTTTTTGATGTGTCAGAAAGTAATTCTTCCATCTTCACAGTTGCTTCTGTATAAGCAGCATCTGAGTTAGCGGATACTGGAATTGTAAACACATCTTTTGTGATTTCTTGAATTAATGGCGCAATCATTGAACCACTTTCTAAGTATTCTTTGCTTTCGATAACACTTGTACGTACTGGAATATAACCTGTTGATTTAGCCCAGTATAATTGTGAATCGGCAGATACTAAGAATTTCATGTACTCAAATGCAGCAGTTTTTTGTGCTGGTGTAGCGGATGAGAACATGTATAAGTCAGTACCTTGTTGTAAGCTGATTTTTTCAGGACGTTTCACAACGCCAATTTCGAAACGACCGTCTACACCTTTAAGAACGTGTGATTCTCCTGCTGTACTTCCAACGTTCATTGCAAGTTGACCATTACCAAATGGTCCTGATAAGTATTTGTCAGTTCCTGCGATACGTAGGTAACCATCTTTTACACCTTCTTGGTAGAATGATGCAACTTCAAGACTTTCTTTACTTGTAGGATCCATATCCTTATTGAATTCGACGCCTTTATTGATTAATCCTGTAGCATAGTAGTTATTGAGTGAGTCAAAACCTGCTCCCACAATATTTTTCTTTTCATAAACAGTTTTACTTACTTCTTTTAATTCTTCAAGAGTTGTAGGTGCTTTAAGACCTAATTCATCAAGAAGTGTTTTATTGTAGTAAAGAACCTCTGTTGATTTGTTAAATGGCATACCATACGTTACACCTTCGATTTTACCACCTTCACGGAATCCTTCAACAATATCACTATAGTCTTTCATTCCGATTGTATCGTTTTCGATATACGGTGTTAAGTCTGTAACGAGTTTATCTACTGACGCATTAAACATCCATGCTGGGTATGCTTGTGTCATGGTTGGTAAGTCTTTAGGACTTACAAGTGTAGCAGATAATTTTTGACGTAAATCCGGATAACTTGATTGGTTTTGTAATACAACTTTAACCTTTGGATTTGCTGCCATAAAATCTTCAGTAAGTTTTGTTAATGCTTCTTCTTGTTTACCATTCATTGCATGCCAGAAACGGATTTCTGTTTCTTCTGTTAGTTCTGTAACGATATCAGCAGATGCTGTATCATCACCTTTATTTGAACATCCTACAAGAACAAGTAAAGCAAGTAATGCTACTAAAATCTTTTTAATATTTCCCATATTTGTTTTATGTGTCTCCTTTAGATAGTTTCCCCACGGGTTGGTAAATGACGCATTCCATATTTATTCTCAAGTAAATCTGGTCTTAAGGAATGAATAGGAACTAATAACTTCGGTTGAATTAAGCTCACAATACGATCTAAATCTTCAGGGTAAGCATGTCCAGAACACGCTATACGATTAAATTCAATATTGCAATCCTCCAACAACTGAATAAATGGTAAATATGCTGGATCAAATTCTCCTAGCGGCGAAGCGTCGCTATGGATATAGACACCACCTCCTTTAAGGTTTTCGTGATGATCAACAACCTGCCATAGATAATCTCCCTCATCTTGAAGTAGAGTGTTGTAATCGACCTCTAGATTCTTATCAAGGTTAAAGCTGTTGTCATTTGCATTGTAATACTTACACTCCATATTTAAACACTCTTTCAAGATATTTGCAAAGGATGCTTCAAGCACCACTTCACGTGGACTTTGTTTTACAATCTCAGCTAATCGTTTTACATTCGCCGGATAGCAATTAAAAGTCACTTGTTTATTTGGGTTGCTGTTTACAATATTCACGATTTTCTTAAGTAAATCTGCTTCGGTCTCAATACGACCCGTTGCGCGGTCTTCTTGAGGGAAACTAATTGATACACCCTCAATAATGAGCATATCTGTATTTTTTGCTTGTTCACAATAGTGAAGTGAATCTTCCACATCAAAACCATGGAGACGAAGATCACCTGTGTAAGCAATATGCATATCTGGGGTTGTGATTAAAAGACCACAGGCACCATAAGCATCATGATCAACACGACTTAATTCTACTTTAATGCTTCCCACTTCGATAACATCATGATTATCACACCCGATAATATCGCGTGTAAATGAATCTGAAGGGTTCGCTTTTGGTAGAATAAAGTCATTTTGTGCATTTAAACTGTTTAATAAAACTTTGGTTTCTTTAAGTGCATACATTGGAATGTTCGGATCCAAATAGTTAACCATACGCGTATGATCTAAATGACAATGACTTAAAAAGACAGCCGTATGGGCATAGTCAGGCCCTTTTTCAAATGGATACGTATATCCTAATTCGGGATCATAAATATTCTCTAAATGGGGCACTAAACGATGTTCAATCAATTGTTGCAATGATTCATTTTTAAGATTCAACTCTGGTTTGAATTCTGTACCAAAGTCAAAGAAAATATGTGAATCTTCATATGCAATTTCAATAACAGTACCACCAATTGTCAGGACACCGCTATGAAATGTAATTTTTGTTTTTCTATCCTTTAAGTCCACTCTTCGACACTCCTTTAATAATTTGATTTCTAAAAATAAAGTAAATAATAAGTACCGGAATAATCGTTAATGTTGCAGCTGCCATTTGAAGATGAACATCCGTTCCACTCTCAGTCGCAAATGCACTTAAACCATTGTTTAATAGACGCATGCTTGAATCATTTGTAACCAACAATGGCCACAAGAATGAGTTCCAATGCGAAATAAAACTAAGAATACCGATTGTTACAAGTGCAGGTTTGGATAAAGGTATCATAATTTTTCGAATAAATTCTAAATCTGTACATCCATCAATTTTAGCCGCTTTATAGTATGAAATTGGAATACTTGTTAGATATCCTTTTAAATAGAATATATAGAATACACTGGCAAGTGATGGAACAATCAATGCAGTATACGTATTTAATAAACCAAGACGTGCAATCGTTTGGTAATTTGTAAAGACTGTTGACTCATACGGTACCATTAATAGTGATACCATCACTAAGATAATTAGACCCTTATGTTTAAACTCTAACTTAACGAGCGCAAAGGCTGCAAGCGTCGAGGTAATTAAAATTCCAAGGGTACTAATCCCTGCAACTACCACTGTATTAAAGAAATACCGAACAAACGGTGCCGTTTGAAATACTTCCACAAAGTTGTGGAACTGTGGGGCTGATGGAATTAGCGTCGGCGGAATACTTGTCGCCTCTTGATAAGTCATCAAACTTGCAAGAATCATGTAGACAAATGGAAATAAGGTAATAATTGCCATAAAGACAATAAAAATTGTCGCAAGAATTTTAAATATTTTTGTTAGTACTATTTTTAAATTTGGTGAAAATTCAGATTTTTCGTTCACAACTATCTCTCCTCTATCTTCTTCAACACTTTATTCTGAATAAGTGTTAATACGAGGATAAACACAAACAGAAGTATTGTTGCGGCCATTGCCGGACCATATCGATTATCGACATGGAAGGTAGTGAATATATAGAATACGGCAGTCGTGGCACTGTTGGCGATTCCTGCCTTACCATTAAAGATCGCAAAGACTTGAGTATAAACTTTAAAGGCATTAATTAGGTTGACCGTTAACAAGAACGTTAACGTTGGAATAAGCTGTGGTAAAGTAATTCGGAATAATTTTTGAAGTTCCGTTGCACCAAACATATCTGCAACCTTGTAGTACTCGCGATCAATATTACGAAGACCTGATAGTAAAATAATGATATTAAACGCCAAACCATTCCAAATTCCAAAAATGACAAGGGTGGGTAAGCTCATCATAATATCATCTAAGAAGTTGATCGGTCCAACATTTATAAAACTAAGTAGAAAGTTTATAAATCCATAGGAACCGTTAAAGAGATAGCGGAATACAACCCCAATCGCAATAACACTTGTTAGATAAGGAATAAAGAAAATCGTTTCAAAGAAGCTCTTATTTTTAATTTTTTCAAAAATAAGAAGTGCAATAAACATTGAAATGATTAAACAAATTGGCACCACAAGAAAGGCATAAACAGCTGTATTTCGCATCGCAATATGGAACTTTGGATCTTGTAGCACAAATTGATAATTACTAATTCCTGCCGGTTTAAGATTCGTTAAAGTCCCGGATTGAAACGACATAATTAATGCACGAATTAATGGATAAATATTAAATAAAGCAATAATTACCAAAGCAGGCAAAAGAAACAACCATGCTTGTCTTTGATTTTCAGCGCTATACTTAAACTTTTTCATTAGTAGACCCTCTCGCCAGATTCTTTAAACATAAAGATACGTGGGTAATTAAACTCACAATTAACGATTGTCTCTGGTTCAATGAGAGCTTCAATACTTACAATACCTTTAGCATTCTTAGATCCGATTTTGAAATTAAGGATACCTTCTCGACCAATGAGTTCCACAGTTTCAATTTCTGTATTGAAAATCCCTTGTTCTCCAAAAATAATATCTTCAGGACGAACACCTAAAAGATAAGTTCCATCAATGATGGTTTCTTTAATACGATCTTGGACGAGGGTACTTTGACTAAATTCAAAATTCTCACCAACAATCATGCCATTTTTTACTTCAATAGGAAGAATGTTTATGACAGGGTTACCAATAAATTGAGCAACAAATAAATTATTAGGTTCTAAATAAAGATTTTGTGGGTCATCATATTGTTGAATCACACCCTCATTCATCAGAACGATTTTATCACTAATGGATAACGCTTCTTCTTGATCATGCGTAACAAAAATTGTCGTAATGTTAATTTCTTTAACAAGGCGACGAATTTCTTCACGGATTTTCAAGCGCAAACGTGCGTCGAGGTTACTTAGTGGTTCATCAAGTAGTAAAATTGAAGGATTCTGAACTAAAGCACGCGTAATCGCTACACGTTGTTGTTGTCCACCGGACATAGTCCCTGGCTTTTTATTTGCTAATTCTTCAATATCTGTTAATGCCATGTATTTACGAGCAATTTTTTCAGCTTCTTCTTTAGGCATTTTTTTATCTCCAACACGTAGTGGGAACATGACATTTTCTAATACTGTCATATGTGGGTAGAGTGCATAGTTTTGAAATACAAAACCAATATCACGATCTTTCGGATGCTTATCAACCATTGAGATCCCTTCATTGTGAATTGTACCGTCGGTAGGATCGAGCAATCCAGCAATTAAATTAAGAATTGTTGTTTTACCACAACCACTTGGTCCAAGTAAGCAAACCAAATCACCTTTCTCAATTGAGAATGTAACTTGTTTTAATGCTTCAAAACCATTATCAAACACTTTCCGTAAGTCCTTGACTTCAATCATTCATCTTCCTCCTATAAACACAATATTACGTAATTTTAATATATTCGATATTATTTATTTCGTGAACACCCACGAATTTTACGTACAGTTGTTACTTCATTATTATAACAGTCAATACACGTATTTGTGTTAAAAACCATTAACAATATTAAATAAACATGTGAAAAAAATATAAACCGTCACATAATTCTGTTTTTTTACGCATAAAAAAAAGACACTCTAAATAGAGTGTCAAATTACCTGGCGATGAACTATCTTCACTAGCGCTTGGCTAGATATTGTCGCCGCTAAAGTGCTTAACTTCTGTGTTCGAGATGGGAACAGGTGTGA
>NZ_SCFT01000007.1:28574-85204 GCF_016617655.1 Erysipelothrix sp. strain 2 (EsS2-7-Brazil) | reverse complement strand
GGTCTTTCATTTTTTTATCTAATTGTTTATACTTCATATGGGAGCTCCTTTTAGTCGGGTGGGCTCCTTTTATTATACAAAAACAACCGCACCTTGGGTGGTGCGGTTGAGATTTGAATTTAGGAAAAACGAGGACATCTAAGCCTCGTTTTTATTGTCGTTGTTCCACTGCCTTTGCCATAATTCGATAGCCTTGATAAACCCCACCAAATCCACCAATTATTAAAAAATTAATCACACCTACGATATGAACAGAATTATGGTCTAAAGGCGATGAAAGCCATGCACCTAAATTATTAAACCCCACTCCAATACACATCGTCATCGCCAGCATGACCAAAATATGTTGTTGATCATCATTATGTGTATAGAGTGCATAGCAGTTCACAAAGGTTATCGCGAGATACATTGCTCCCAATTCACGCTGCCATCCAAAATCAAAACCCCAAATTGAATTTTCAATCATATAACTTGGGAAAATCAAATGAGACACCGCGGCGATAAAAAACACACCGGTCATGACCATTAAATACCCTTTTCTTCTTTTCATCAATCCAGCTCCCCTGCATTTTCTTAATTATAGAGAAGATATCCTCGGGGTTCAAGTCTCTTACTCGTTTATCGAAATTTGTCCGAATAAAACTATTTCCTGATTTTGAAGGTTTTCCCTGAAAACATTCGTACACAAAACACACCCAATACAAAATAGACGGTTGTAATAATAGACAGCCATATATTTAGATTCGGTACTGAACTTAGACGATTACCATTATAAGCAACCATCACCACAAGAATCTTCATGAGGTTGTAGAGTATTCCCTTCTCTTGCATCGATTCATTGTAAGGTTGCAACGTATAATACATCAGTAGATTATGAACACTGAAGAAGATGCTTAAAAGTATTAGGGTAAGTATAAACATCATGACTTCACCACGTACTGGTACAATGAATTGAACTGAAACCATAAAAACCACACCCAAGATGATTGGTAAAAGTGGAATCAAATTCAATGTTACAAGCGTTCCAAGCCGCCCAAGAAATTGTTTCCAAATAATTTCAGGACGACGATAGAAAGCGTAATTCAATAATTTCGAATCACAGTTTAGATAATAAGCACGGGTCATCGATTCGCCAATATTCAGCAAATAGACGACAAAAATATAAGGTCCTATCGATTTAAAAATCTCCGTAGAAAGAGTTTTCGAGACATCAATAAATTCATTAGGGAAAAGAATTCGCATTCCCCATAACACCACGATACTTAGGAGCATTGCCGCCAAAATAATTACAAATCGGAAACGCAAGGGTTTAAACCATAGGCGCCGGTGACGTTCAAGAAAAAGTCGATTCAAAAGACTGTATCCTTCTTGATGATTCAAAACACGATTCGATCGTTCAAGATTGTAATCATCATCAATGCGTAACGTTTCCTGTGTTGTTTTAAGATTTATCTCTGCAAGGCTTTCATCGGGACGTGTACGTTGAAGCATCGTGAGTCCATATGCTTCATGTATATCCGATGCATTAAATGGATTGCGAATTATAAATCCAATTGCACCGACGACAGTGATGCATGTCACAATCACGAACAAATGATCCGATAAGAGGTTCAATAAATATAGACCACCTACACTCAAAGTAAGCACCAGCATAAATCCTATTTTATAACTTCCTTTAATCTTCTCGTGGTATCGATCGAAATAGGTTAAATCAATGCCTTCCGCGATAATTTTGGACGCCATCACAAACAGTCCCATCATCAATGCAATCCAAAAACTTTGGTTATACATTAAAACGGTAGACATCATCACGATTGCGTAAAGCATCCGTTCAATGAAGTCATTTCGCATACGAAACATGTAGTAAGATTGATAATCCACTTTGAAGGAACGTATTAAGGTCCACTTCTCTTTAGAGTCATCCGTCGATATGGTGTTGATACAGCACCCAAGCAACACCAAGAGCAACCAAATAAACGCAATCGGAACGGATGGAAATATTTTCGCAATCAGACCAAAAACAATAAATAGATAAACAAATTGATTCACGACGATTCGTATAAAATGAAAAACCGATACAACGCGCCCCAGTTTCTTTTTTTGATCCGTTTTTTCATAAATATTGGCATAGATGATTTTACGTAGTGGTTTAATCGAACGAAGGTAGTAAATAAATTGATTCGTTCGATTTACCCTTGTAATATCCTTTAAAACATTATGATTCATGATTATCACTTAAGATATGAATGATATCTTCCTCAAACGAAGGATCATGCAATCGCCCAAAATCTAAGATGGATGCTTCACCGTGATGTAAGATAATCACCTCATCACAAATATCCTTAGCGATCTGCATCATATGGGTTGATAAAACCATAATACAGTCTTCTTTAAGCGCTACGAGTTGACGTTTCATTTCAATGGATGCAACCACATCAAATGAAGTTAATGGTTCATCAAGAAAGAGAACTTTTGGCTTCAACATCATAATGCAGAGCATCTGAAGCTTATTACGCATTCCATGTGAATAGTCTTTGATAAGTTTATAACGGTCATCTTGATTGAATTGTATTGTATCAAAATAAGAATGAACATCTTCACGTTTAAATCCTTGATCCTTATGAATATCAATAAAAAATGTCAGAAATTCAAGTCCTGTCAAAAACTCAGGCAACATCGGATTTGTATAAACAAACCCGACATCTTGTTGGGTTAAGGGTGATCCATCCTCAAAACAAACCGTCCCTTGGTCATAGGGAATTTCTTGACTAATACAGTTAAAAAATGTTGTTTTCCCTGCTCCATTGCGCCCCAATAACGCATAAATCTTTCCCTTTTCAAGCGTTAAATTAATGTCCTTCAAAACTACTTGTTGATCAAACGATTTTGAAAGATTATTAATCTCTAATTTCATAGTTCCACCTCTGTATCGTTATACCGATACAATACCACAACGCATTTATCGAAGCAATAAAAAATGCACGTTAATACGTGCATTTAAAATTTTGTTGTGTACGATAAGTCTTTAACGCTTCAAAAGTTAAAACGGACTGATTAAATGTTGTGGAAACAAGATGCAATTCATCCGAACTCATCATATCAAAAACATAACGATGAGAAATTAAAAACGTTCCTTGATTAAAATCTTGGTCTGTACTTAACATGGTAAACCGCAACGATTCTTGATTCAAAATTTCCTTGAACATCACGATTTCCTTCTGGGGTAATTGCGTTAAAAACCAGTCATCGATATTTTCCTTTAAATCACTGATTTGAAAAGTATGGAGACGCTCAATTGTATAATTATCCGAGATTGTATCACGATACGTTTCATGGATTAGACTTCCATCGACAACATAGTCTTTTTCGCAGACGAAGTTTTGATGTGTTTGACAGCCTGTAAGTCCAAAAAGCATCACAATACACACATACGTTACGTTACGCCTCATTATTTTAAAACAGCATAAGCACGAACAGGACTTGCTTCTGCTTCGATTTTGAGCGGCACTGCCGAAATAATAAAATCTTTATGATAGCGTAATGAATCTAAGTTGTTGAGATTCTCCAAGATCATAATATCCGCATCCATAAGAATATTATGGACATAATAAGGTTCCAAATCAGGTGATGGAATATCCATCCCTACCATCTTAATTTGTTTTTCCACAAGAAACATTGCAAGTTCCTCAGTAAAGACTGGATGATCTTCGAAATACGCTTTCTCACCACGGCGCTCATCAAATCCAGTATAAAACACGACGACATCCCCTTGATTCACCAAGAGCTCGTAATCCGGTTTATAACCAATTTCTTTTTGATTGCGAACATCAATCATAACGCCACGACCAATAAACCGGTCAATGGGGAAATTACTGATAAATCGCTCATCACTTGATAAGTGCATGGGAACTTCCACATGAGTTCCTGTGTGCAAGGATGCCGTCACCGAATAGTTTGTGTAGCCGTCATCTTCAAAACATGCATCCAAGTCAAATTTTGTTTTCGTATCGCCTGGGAAGACCCCAGTTGCTTCATTAAATGTTTGTGTTAAATCGATCAGTTTCATATATTTTATCCCTCGTTCCTATTATAACGAAAAACTATGTGAATGCTAGTGTGAAATTATCGGATTTATACACATAATCAAAGCGCACTATCAACGTATAAGACTTTTTAATCTCAAAACACACACTGATACAATCGTGTTCCATGGACGTATACCCACTCTAATCTTCTTAATCAAACTTATCTTTAAAAACAGAGAAAATAATCTGATCCAAAACATTATTTTTTGATACGAAACCATCTCATATTTAATAATGAAGATTAGGCTCTTTTTTCGGTTGAATGCGTTCCATCACCTTTGAAATTAGCAAAACAAGGATGCTATTTACAACCATCGCCGGAAGAATGATACCCAATAGGAAAAATTGTAGCGGGAGGGAAATCCCACCCAGAACTTGAACGATGCTTAAAAAAATCAAGCCGGATATACAAGTTCCAAGACACGTAATCAAACACGACGAAACCTTTAAATCCAATTTTCTGACTAAGAATTGGTATCCATAGAAGACAAGTGGACCGGTAATGAGTTTATCGATGACATTAGCAACTTCCCCACCAGGCATTGCCGTGGTCATGGCAGTCAAAAAGCCACAAACTATGCTTACAACGATAACCTCTCGAAACGATTGCAGTCCAAAAAGCGCAAAGAAAAACATCGCAAGCATAAAATCGGGTTTCATAAAACCTACGGTACCCGGGACCGTGATATGTAATACAAGACCCAGTGTTAAAAACAAGGTCGAAAGGGTTAAATTTTTGATTTTCATATGTTTCGCTCCTTTATCAAAATGATTCAACAAACACCAATCACTTCATACCACGGTCATCACCTCCCTAAGAACAAAAAAAACTTCACCCATACAGGGCGAAGTCTTCGCGGTACCACCTGAAACTCTACGTAATCTACGTAGCTCAATAGGAATACTATCATATTCCTGCCCATTTAACGGGGGCAACCGTCGTAAACTACTTACCGAAGTGTTCATTCCGCCTTTCATGAGCCCATTCACCTTCGAGGTAAGATCTGTTCACACCAACCACAGACTCTCTGAACTTACTTCTTGAAAGCTACTCCTCTCAATCATAAAGTTTGTTATTAATGCAATAATAGCACGAATATCCTTGCTGTCAAGCATTTCTTAACGTTTCGTAAAACCATTGGGTGTCATTTCTAAAACATCTTTAAATACATGTTGGATAAGTTGGCGGTCATGCGTAATACACCAAATCGCACCGTGATAATCCGCTAACATCTCATAGATCACCTTTAATGAAAATGGACTTAAATTACGCGTCGGTTCATCCAATAACAACACATCCGGTTTTGTCCGTAATATCTTTAACAGCGATAATTTTGCCTTTTGTCCACCGGATAAATGGATAATCGGAAGTTCCATCTCATCAGAAGTAAAGTTAAGTCTGCCAAGTTCAATTCGAACTTCCATTTCCGCTTCCCCAAACCGCATACAATTTTCAATTGCATTTTTTCTCACATCAAGATTTTGATGATAATCCTGATGCATCACACCTACATTCCCTTCAAGCCCCTGAATCATCCGATGAAAAAGAGTCGTTTTACCACTACCATTTAGACCTACAAGCGCAACTTTTTCACCTGCATGTAAACGGTAGTAATAGTTCCGGCCTCGGACACCCCAATCGGTCTCTAAAAATGGAATATCAATGGATAAAACAATATTCGAATGGACTGGTTTTTGTTTGCCGAATTCCATTCTAATTGCTTCTTCTTGATCTTGGTGTTCCAAGGTCACTTGTTTAGAACGTCGCTTCTTTTGTGCTTTTAAATTTTTCATTTTCTTTTGAAGACCAGGGTCTGCCCGGTTCACATTTCGAAGTTGATGACCCACTTTTTGATACTGCTTTTGCCATGTTGCCTCTTGTTTCGCTTCAAATCGTTTCTGAAAACGAACTTGTTGATTATGGTGCGCTCTGGCTCGTTCACGATTTTCAATATATGCATCATAGGATCCTTCAAACAGTGTTAATTTTGAAATTGATTTACGATGTAATTGTTCAAAGTGTAGAATGCGATTTGCACCGTGTTTTAACGTATTAAGATCGTGTGATACAAAGATAACGGGTTTGGTTTGCATTTCCATCCAGTGTTCAAACCAGATTAAGCCTTCTATATCTAAATTATTGGTGGGCTCATCCAAAACATAACAGTCAACATCTTGCATCTGAAGCTTTAGTAATTGAATACGAACACATTCACCACCACTTAATGAGTCCATGGTGCGATTATAGTCATTTTCATCCAATGTTGGTACCATCGTTAAAAACAAGGGGACAAACTCCCCAAAACGATCCCAAGCACTCCCTAACACAAATTCCAAGAGCGTTAGAGCGCGCTCCTGCGGTTCCAACTCCTGACCTAGATATCCAAAAACGATGGATTCTGGATGCAAGGAACGGTGGATTCTTAGTTTTTGAATTTCGGGACGATTGACAAGTGATTTAAGAAATACACTTTTACCATTTCCTTCTTCTCCAATCACGCCCACACGATCCCCTTTATTTACGGACATAGAAAAAGACGTGATAAGATCACGTCCTTGTTCTGTCTTAACATCAAGACTTATGTTAAACATAGAAAAAACGCCTCCTTTTTAGTTATTATGTTTTAAGTCGAGGCGCATTTCCCATAAGTCTCACCGGATAGCAATCTGCTACCTTTCTAGTTATTTATAATATAACATGGCTTTTTATCCCTTACAAGTAAAAAAGTTCTCAAATGAGAACTTTAATGTTTAAGTTTACTGATAAATTTTGCTTTCACACTATCGATTGCTTGATCAAATTCTTCGATTCGCATTAATTTAACCGCAACAAAGTAGACAACGATTCCCAGTAAAACTACAAGAACAAGACCCGTTACCAAACTCAATTTCGCACTGATAAATGGATAGGCAAAGAATACCGCAGCCGCCATGATTGATCCTGACACGATCAGTTTAAGAACGGTTTTAAAAATATATTGATTGTTGAAATCTCCGATCATTTTATACAAGAAATAATAGATTAGGATAAAATAAACCAGTTTTGAGATACTTGTACCAAGGGTCAGACCCGGTAATCCCATAAACTGAACAAAGAATAAGCTCGCGACGATGTTTGCGCCAACAGAAATTGCACCGTATACAACCGGACGACGGGTATCCCCTAATGAGTAAAAGACACGGAGTAAAATCATTGCATTCGCATTAACAATAAGACCCAAACACGAGGCAATTAACACATTCGACGTTAAAACAACCGCTTCCGGTGTAAAAGCCCCACGACCAAAGAACAACTGAACCAGAGGTTGTGATAACACCATCATCCCCAATGTTGCTGGAACAACAATCATATTGACCGCTATCAGCGTATTGGAAATTGATTTTTTAAGTCCATCATGATCACCATTGGCAGCAAACTTCGCCATAGCCGGAAATAAAACTGTAATGATCGAACTCACAAAGAGACCGATAATTGAATCACTAATTTTATTTGAATAATTTACAATTGAAATCCCACCTTCAATAACCCCTGAAGCAATTGTCTTATCAAAAATAGCGTTAACTTGATCAATCGACGAACCAATAATTACAGGAACTGCCATAACAAGCATAATTTTAATGTGTTCATCGCGAACTTTTAATTTGAATTGATGTTTATAACCCGAGCGTTTCGCAATCAAATAGATAAAGAGTGATTGGCTGGCAATCGCAAGGGTTACCCCATAGGCTAGAAGGTATATAGAATTTCCTTTTGATAAAATAATACTTATAACAATTACGATATTCATAATTACATAGCTTATACCATGAGCTGCAAAGCGTTCCTTAATTTGTAAGTAGCCTTGTAATACAGCGAGAATGGTTTGGAAAAACACAGCAAGTAATGTAATTCTTGTAAAGGAAACTGCCAAAGCCATCGTTTCTGCGTTAAATCCAGAAGCAAATAGACGTACAAGCGGCTCAGTAAAGATTTCCGCTAAAAGAATAACACCCACGAAAACTACAAGTAAGATATTAATGATATTACTTGTAAATCCTTCAGCTTTGTCACTTCCCTCACGCTTATGAATCTTACTAAAAATCGGGATAAATGACGTCGTAATCCCTGTTGCAATAAAACTAAATAATGAATTAGGAATGGACGATGCGATGATGTATGCATCAGTAATCGCCGTCGCACCAAAATACTTGGCCAGTAACAATTCTCTAAAAATTCCAAAGAATTTATTAAATACCATCAGCAATATTAAAACTATTGCGTTCTTTTTCATAAAATGTATTCCTCTCTTATACTCATAGAATGAGACCTTTGACTTTTGTTTTTATTTTTTATATGTGCACTTGTTATTATATCATAGATTTCTATAAAACTAATGTGCTCACGAAACGAGCCAATATCAATAAAAAAACTCTTGATACAACTTCAAGAGTAAAAATATTTGGTGCGACTTACAAGAATCGAACTTGTGACACAGCGCTTAGGAGGCACTTGCTCTATCCACTGAGCTAAAGCCGCGTTATAGACCTAAACCACAACATCATATTTTTGATACAGTCGCACTGCAACACTTTGAGGAACAAATCCAGTAAGGTCACCTCCGTAACGAGCAATCTCACGCGCTACACTGGAAGAAATGTATGAATACTTGGGTGATGCGACCAAAAAAAGCGTCTCAATGGATTCATTTAGAACACGATTGGAAGTCGCTAACTGCAATTCATTTTCATAATCCATAACTGCGCGAATCCCTCTGACAAGAATTGAGCATGATTGCTTTTCCGCAAAATCAATGGTGAGACCTTCGCCAATAACAACCTCAACATTGGACAGATGAGATAAACAGTCACAAGCCATTTCTAAACGTTCTGACATTGTAAACGTTCCTGATTTCTTTTCATTAACCATAATTGCCACAACTACATGATCAAACATATTTGCACAACGTTCGATTAAATCAATGTGACCTGTTGTGATTGGATCAAAAGATCCTGGATACATTACTTTCATAGACTTACCTCACTTGAACTTATTATAACGTATTTGTGTTTTTTAAAAAAGTCATAATTTGATGTACTTATGACTTTTATGATTTAAAAAGAATGGTTTAAGCGAATCGGTCGTTTTAATGTTAATAGTTGTGATGAATTACAAAAAAACACACATCTGGGAGTGATGTGTGTTTTTTAAGATCCATCGTCAGTATTATTGGAGGAATACTTAATTTATATAATTTTGAGGAAATAGATTATCTATGAGCGATGGTCTAAAGGACAAGTTTTTTTAGATAGATGAACTATCTATAAACTAATTATACCGACACAATGAAAAATGTCAACACTTTTTACAAAGAATATGTAAATTATACATTCATTGAAACAATTTACATTGTGAGAAGTGTTTTCGTTTCCTCATATGCTTCTTTTAATTGTGCTTCGGTCGGTTCCCATTGATATGCAAATTTTCGTTCCACAATTCCACCCGCATCAACAATCTCACGTTCCCAATTTTCGATCCAAACACCTTCGCCCCAATCATAAGAACCAAACAACACCACACGTTTCCCTGACAGCATGGGAAGCAAATCATCAAAGAACGGTCTAAACTCATACTCCTCAACATTCTCATCATTCATTGCTGGTGATCCTAGAAATAGGATATCTGCATCAATAACAGCATCCGCTGTTACGTCTGTCACAAAATCATTACTCCCATTAATTCCCAAATCTTCAACCGCTTCATAAATTGAATCCGCAATCATTTGCGTATTTCCTGAAGCTGAATAATACACGATATTTATTTTCATAACAACCTCCATCGTAATTACTTTCTATTATAAAATAAAAAATGTTAGTTTTCACTAACATTTTTAGATTTAAGCATCGCCAAGTACTTTTTTAACTTCCGCAATCACGGCTTCACCATTCATCGTACCGTAAGCACGCATATCGATAACTTCAATTGGTTTTTCTGGTAATTGTTTTTGAACTGTACTTAAATTGAATCGAACTTGGGGTCCTAATAGGATGATGTCTGCATCAGCACCAACGCGTGCGGCTTCACTTACAGCGTGAGCTGATATTTCTACATCATATCCTTGTGCAGCAGCGGCTTCTTGCATCTTTGTAACAAGGATACTTGTTGACATACCTGCTGAACATAATAAAATAATTTTTCTCATAATATCCTCCTCGATATGAAACTATTATAACAACAAAGGCAAATAGTGTCTATAAGAAAGCGTTAACATTTCCAATCATTTCTTTCCAGTAAGAATTCCCATAATATTTCTTGTAATCGCTTTACCGAGTTCATTCCCAATGGTACTCATCGTTCGGTTCATGCCTTTTTCAATCGGTGTTTGACGATGACGTGTTGTTGTCTTCTTTCGATTTTGTAATTTTTCTTTTTCTTTTTCTAATTTTTGCTTTTCTTTTTCAAGAGCGAGACGTTCTTTTTCAAGTTCTAAATTCATTTTATCTTGTTCCTCTTCAATTCCTGCTTGTGTCATTTTTTCAGCTAACGATTCATAGGCCGAAAAGCGATCAATAGATTCTATATATTTTTGATTAAAACTACTGCTTTGAATCATCGATGTACGTAAGCTTGCATCAATTTCAGCCATAAGACTTTGTGGAGGCAAGACAAAAGCACGTTCCGCAATTTGTGGCGTCCCCTTCTCATCGAGTGTTGAGATAATAGCTTCACCTGTACCCAACTCCATTATTGCAGTTTCAGTATTAAAATTTGGATTCGCTCTAAAACTTTGAGCTGCTGCTCGTACTTGTTTTTGTTCGCCAGGGGTATAGGCACGAAGGGCATGTTGGATACGATTTCCCAATTGACTTAAAACACGGTCGGGGATATCCGATGGGCTTTGAGAAATAAAATAAACGCCCACACCTTTTGATCGAATCAACTTAACAACAAGTTCAATACGGTCCACCAATGCTTTAGGTACATCTTTGAAGAGTAGATGGGCTTCGTCAAAGAAGAAAACCATCTTCGGTTTTTCGACATCACCCACTTCAGGTAAGGTTTCAAAGAGTTCCGATAACATCCAAAGTAAAAACGTCGCATACAGTGTTGGTTGGCGGAACAGTTCCACACTATGAAGAATATTAACCATACCTCGGCCATTCGAATCTGTACAAATCCAATCTTGAATATCTAAAGCTGGTTCACCAAAAAAGATGTCTGCACCTTGTTCCTCTAAAAACACAACCTTGCGAACAACCGCACCAATGGTTTGTGTAGACATCAATCCATATTCGGCAGTGAGCTCTTTATTGTTTTGATAAACATAATCTAACATGGCTTTGAGATCTTTAATATCAAGCAGTAACAGCCCTTGAGCATCCGCAATTTTGAAAACTAACGAGAGTACACTTGCCTGTGTTTCATTAAGATCCATAAGTTTTGAGAGCATAATGGGGCCCATTTCTGAAATAGTAGTACGAACTGGAATACCACCCTTACCGTAAATATCCCAAAACGTTACCGGGAACCCTTTGTACTCAAAACCGTCCACGCCAAATTTTTCAACACGGCTGGAAACATTTGGATTTTCAATCCCTGCGGAAGCAAGACCGGACACATCACCTTTAATATCCGCTAAAAACGTAGGAACACCTAAATCACTTAATGCTTCCGTTAAAACTTTCAATGTAACCGTCTTTCCGGTACCCGTAGCACCAGTAATAAGTCCATGACGATTTAACATCTGCGGTAAAATATACACTGGGGTTTCGCCCTGTGCAATCCATATTTTATTTTCTTTTAACATGATGATCTCCTCATTTTATGTTTCTATCTAACTAATTGCATTGTACCATGTGCTAAATAATAAAAAAAGAGCCACAGCTCTTATTGAATTTTCTTGTGAATGTCAATAAGCTCTGTAGCCATAATTTTTAATACTTCTGCGCTCATCATTTGGTCTTCTGCGTGAATCAACAATAAATTGACTTGAGTAGCACCATTTTGAGCTTCTTGTTGAATTAATTGTGCATGAACACGATGTCCCTCAACAAATTGTTCTTCACCTTCAGCCATAAGCTGTTCTGCACGTTCGAAGTCGCCCTCTTTCGCTGCCTGAATTGCTTCCACAAAACATGAACGAGCCGACCCGTTAAATGAAATCATTTGAAAACTAAGTAATTCTAAACCTTCCATGATATTCTCCTTTATGTACAGTGTCATTATATCAAATTCATTTTCAAAATGGTAGCCTAATGTATTGAAATAATATTTCATAGATTTCCTTTAAATAAAGGACATAAACCCCTTACACTCAAATACTTATATGAAATGTTTTTTCTATATATTTCAAAACACATCCATCGACGACATGAATTGATTGTGATAAACTGAGACTGTAAAAAAAAACACCATCTGGTGTAAATGTTATGGTGCCGGCTAGAGGACTTGAACCCCCAACCTACTGATTACGATTCAGTTGCTCTACCAATTGAGCTAAGCCGGCGTGATTAAATTGTACATCTCATTGACTTTCAAATCAAGACCTAAGGAGAAAAAATATGAAATTATATATAAAACAACACGTCTTCTCAATTCGTGATCGCTTTGAGGTCAAGGACGAAAACGGAACTACCGTATACACAGTCAAAGGCTCAGTCTTAACCATCGGTCGAAAATTTACAATTCAAGATGCAACACAAAAATCAGTTGCAACCGTAAAACAAAGACCATTTCGATTTTTATCTGAATATACCCTGATCACCCCTGATCACAAGATTAACTTAAAAAAGAACTTCACATTTTTAAAAATGAAATTTTCACTTAAACACCTTGATTGGAAACTAAGTGGTGATTATCTTGATCACCATTATAAAGTTACGTCCCGCGATAATACCATCATGACGATTTCAAAAAAATGGCTGCGTTGGGGTGATAGTTATGAACTTGATATTAATGACGATCGCAATGCATTAATATGTCTTTGTATCGCCATTGCCATCGACGCAGAACTTGCGAAATCTAAACAAACTGTTAATAATTCAAATACATAAAAAGAACGGAGGCCTCCGTTCTTTTTTTAACGCTCTTTACATACACTACCGGTAACTTCGATTTCAAGCTCCTTAAATCCAGATAATTCACCTTTAGTTCGTGTTAATTGATGATGTTCCAGCTCAATAATAACAATCTCTGCCGTTGACTTTACCGTACATCCCAGCGCTACGTGACCACCCATTACTTTAAATTCCAAATCGCTGATGGAAGCGTGAATATGGTGTCCTCCTTGAGAAACGGTTCCCACACACGAAACAATTTCATATGGCCCTTTGAGTTGTATCTCTTTTTTATTATGTCCTTTTCGAAACACTACACTGGATAAACTGCCAACACAGGTTCCAATATAGCCTGATGTAATTTGAAATTTCTTACAGTAAGCATCAATTCCTTGCAATAAATCATCACCCGGCATTAAACGAATTACGTGTTCTTTCATAGTTCCACCATCCTTATCTTTTATTCTACTCGTTTTCACGCAAAGTCTCAAATTGATTCGAAAACAATTTTCTTCACAAAAAATTCACCCGGGAAATATTAAGATATTTTCTTAAGTCCAGATGCATCAAATGAATAAACATCATCCATCACTTCTTGAATCAGTGCACGATCATGCGTTACAGAAATAATCGCCCCTTGATAGTTATTAAGTAAGTGATAGATCACACCAACACTGAGTGGACTCAAGTTTCGTGTTGGCTCATCGAGAATGATTATTTTCGGATTCTTAAGAACTAATTTCAGCAGTGATACCTTAGCTTTTTGACCACCCGATAGCCGTTCCATCGGCGTGTTCATCTCATCCTCTGTAAATTTCAAACTCCCTAGATGATTTGTGATCAGACCACGTTCATCGCGGGACCCTTCAAGAACACAGTTTTCAATCGGTGACAAATCATAATCCAAGTTAAGATCGTAGGACTGATGCATTACACCGACATCTTCAGCATCAATTTCTTTTATTATTTCATGCAGTAACGTTGTCTTCCCTACACCATTGGACCCAACAATGGCAATGCGATCACGGCTATACACCACAAGATCGAGATCACAAGCCAGAATACGTCCTTCTCGCACCAATTCATCAAGATGAAAATCTAAGATCTTTTTTTGATGGATTTTCGCTTGTTCCTCAAACGATAGCTTGATCGCACCTTCAAAATCGCGTTTTTCCGGCACGACTTCCCGCTCAAAACGTCGCTCCATCGATTTTATCGTATGCATTTTTTTCTTCAAAAGACGTCCTTTTGCTGGATCTTGACGGGTTTGTGTCCGTTGACGATGCTCTACTTTTTGGTATAACTGATGCCATCGCGCTTCTTGTTTTTGTTTTTCTTTTTGACGCAACTTAACATCATGATTATGTTTTTGAATCTGACTGAGAAAGGCATCACAATATCCTTGATAATCACCTTCATAGACTGTAACATGTGAGCGTGTTTTACGATGTGTTTGTTCAAGATGAACAATACGATTCGCACACGTTTGCAAGAACATGACGTCATGCGATACAAAGATAATGGGTTTGGTTTGCGCAAGCATCCACCCTTCAAGCCACATTAACGTTTCTAAATCTAAGTCATTGCTGGGCTCATCCAGAAGATAACAGTCACATGGATGCACCATCAACTGTAATAACTGCAAGCGCACGCGCTCCCCACCACTGTATGAGTGCATGGGACGATTTAAATCCTCCATTTCAAAATGAGGTAAGACTTCCTTCATTTTCCGAGACACATCACCATATCGATTCCATTGTTCTTTAATGATATACGAAAGCGCATCCTGTTCAAGCAACGTTCGAGGCATTTCTTGACTCAGATAGCCAAATACCACATGACGACTGTTTAGCGTTCTTGAAACATGAAGCTCATCTAAAGAATTATCTTGGACGAGTGCCTTAAGGGTTAGACTTTTTCCATTCCCTTCCTCACCAATTAATGCGACGCGATCATTTTGATTTAAAGACATAGAAAAAGGTGCGATAAGCTCGCGCCCTGCTTCCGTCTTAATATTAAGACTAAAATTAAACATGACAAAACTTCCTCCTATTTTATTATTAATGATTTAGAAAGAAATTCTGTCCATGTTCCCACCGCCTTGTTATTGATACTATACCCAAAAACAAAGGTGGTGTCAAACAGGTCAATTATTGACCTAATATTTCACCAATAAGTTCAATAAGTGTTTGTTCATCCGTTACGACTGTTCCCTTAAGTTTGATAAGACCCACAGTGTACAAATTCACATAAGAAAATTGTGATTCCGCAACTTCACGCAAAGCATTGATTTTTTCTGCGTTGTCAGCCCCTTGTTGACGACTATCCGTATAGAGTCCGATCATCGGAATATTTGCTTGATAAGCAACACCCACCTCTGATGCGACACCGGCATCAATGGTTTGCCCATCCAATACCGCAACAATAAGATCTGATTTCAAAAGCGCCTCCGTGTCTGCCTGTGCAATCATCATCGAATTCGCATAACTATTCTTATCGTTAATTTCCATCTGTTCCTGAGGAAGGTAGACCTCCACATTTGGGTAAACCGATCGAATTTGCGCAACAACTTCCGCATTATAACGAAACTCCATATGCGTAAACAATGGACTTGCAAAATAAATTTTCTTCATAATATCCCCCTTTTAGTGTTCGTCAGAAGTATGCAACTTCACAGCCGAGAACATATTCCGTGCAATATTAACGCCATGATCTCCAATACGTTCAAGAATACCTAAGATATCAATATAGATTGAGCTCGTAACCTTTGCATCGCAGATTCCTTCTGCCATGCGTTGAAAGTGCTTCTCGCGGTATTTCTCTTCAATAAGATCCATATACTCTTCATCACGACATAGAGATTCAAATCCTGATAAATCCTCACGTTCAAATATTTTCGTTGAACGCTTCAACATATCCATAAGCAGTTGGTACATAGTATCCAAATCACGAAGCGCGTCTTCTGAAAACGACTCACGATTCTCAAAACTCATTTTATAAAATTCCACTAGATTTGTCGAGAGGTCACTCATGCGTTCATAATTCTTTATTATTTCTAAGTTTTTGGTGTATTCTTCGGTAATATGTCCGGAAACATCCGTTTGCTTCGCAATTTCGAGTAAATATTTAGTAAGATCTGTATCTAAACCATTCACCATTTCCTCAAGTTGCATCACAACATCATAATCTTCCATATCTCGCGAATGCAAGAACTGATTCGATGTTTCGACTGATTCTAGAACTAAATCTGCCATTTTCACCGTCGTTTTACGTGCTAATTGAAGCGCCCCTTCTGGAAAGGTTCCAATCAAACCGTAATCAAGAGGTTTAATCTTTTCACGTTCTTTGATTTTATCTTCACCAGGAATTAAAAATTCCATCAAACGAATAAACGCTGGTACAAAAGGTATGATCACAATCGCGAAAATTAGATTAAAAAAGAAATGGTTCAGTCCCACCGCAAAAGCGGGTGAGCCACCAATTAATTCATTAACACTTACAATAAAGGCAGCGTAAGGCTCTATGAATATCATAACAATAATTGCCCCAGTAAAGTTAAAAATTACATGAAACCATCCGGCACGTCGCGTTGACACGGACCCACCAATGGATGCAAGCACTGCCGTAAGTGTCGTTCCAATATTCGAACCAAATACAAAGGCAGAAGCCGCAACCATCGACATACCGCCGTTCGCATAAATCTTTTGAACAAGTGCGATGACTGCCATAGAAGAATTAATAATTGCCGTCGCTATGGTACCTGCAAAAAGAGCAAGCCAAGGACTTTGTGACATTTTAAGCATAAATGCTTCAAAGAATGGATACTCTTGAATGAGGATTAACTTATCACTCATCAGTTTTAAACCAACAAAAGTAATTCCAAAGCCAAATAAAATCTGACCGATATTTTTATATTTTTTGCGTTTTGAAAATGCAATAATCATCGCACCTACAAATAAAAAATAAAAACCCAATTCATCAACATTTAAACCAATCATTAACGCGGTTACCGTTGTTCCTACGTTCGCTCCAATTGAAATACCAATCGCTTGATCCAAACGCATTAACCCTGCGCGTACTAAACTAATTGAGATAACCGTTGCTGCAGTACTTGATTGCATGATTGCAGTAATTGCAACACCAACTAAAATCGCCATCACGGTATTACTCGTGTATTTTTCAATATAATCTCGTATTTTAGGCCCTGCGGCTTCCTTTAATCCTTCTCCAAGAAATTTAATTCCAAGAATAAAAAGGCCGAATCCACCTAGAATGACATTAATACCCAAATCCGAAAACGATGGATTTTGAGTTGCCAAGAATAAACTATTCATTCTTTCCTCCATAAAAAAAATTTAGACCATCACCATAATATCACAATATCAATCAAGCATGGTATATATTTCTTTAAAAGAGTTAAAAGAAAAAAACTGAAACTTATGCGTTTCAGTTTTCGATTTAATTATTTGATTTTAAAATAACATCTTCACGATTGGAATGCACACCAACTGCGGAATGTACATAACGTGAAACATTAACGCCATGATCTCCAATACGTTCTAAAATACCGAGAACGTCAATGAAGATAGAACTTGCAACCTTTTCATCACAAATCCCTTCCGCCATGCGTTGGAAGTGTTTCTCACGATATTTATCTTCAATCAAGTCTAGATACTCCTCATCGCGGATTAAAGCATCAAAACGCGTTAAATCCTCAGTATCAAAGATTTTGAGTGAACGACGCATCATATCCATAAGAAGTTTATACATTGTATCTAAATCATGCAAAGCATCTTCAGAGAAATTCTCACGATTTTCAAAAACCATACGATAAAACTCAACGAGATTGGTTGATAAATCACTCATACGTTCATAATTTTTAATTACTTCTAAATACTTTGTATACGTATCCGCGATATGTGAATCAGAATTACTATGTTTCATAATTTCAAGGAGGTACTCCGTCAATTCCGTATCCAACTGGTTCACCATACCTTCAAGTTGCATGACAATCTCATAATCCTCGTCATCCTTAGAATGTAAGTAACCATGAGATGCATCCACGGCTTCCAGAACCAAGTCACCCATTTTGGTGGTGCGTGCTTTTGCCAGTTGAAGCGCGCCTTCTGGATAAGTATGAATAATATCACGATCAAGAGGTTTCAGTTTTTCACGACTTCTAATTTTATCTTCACCAGGAATTAAGATCTTAAGAAGACGTATAAAGGCTGGAACAAACGGAATTACCAGAATTGCAAAGAACAGGTTAAATACAAAATGCGCAATTCCCACGGCCATAGCATCCGTACCACCCATTAAGGCATTAATTTTTAAAATAAATTGTGAATAAGGTGTTACAAATAACATCATCAAGACTGCCCCAATAACGTTAAACATAGTATGGAACAAACCAGCACGACGTGTTGCAATGGAACCACCCATTGACGCAAACAATGCTGTCACCGTCGTACCAATATTTGAACCAAATACAAACGCCGTCGCAGCAACCATGGACATACCACCGTTACCATAAATCTTTTGAACAACCGCAATTGTTGCGGAAGATGAATTAATAATTCCAGTTAACACCGTACCACCTAACATCGCAAACCAAGGATGATCAGAGAGTTGCACCATTAACGCTTCAAAAAATGGCATTTGTTGTATAAGCATGAGCTTTTCACTCATAATCTGTAACCCAACGAATGTTAAACCAAATGCAAGAACAACTTGTCCATAGTTTTTAATATCACGACGTGACGCAAAGAGCACCATCATTGCCCCAATAAATAAGAAGAAATAACCCATTTCATCAATATTTAATCCAACGATAATCGCCGTTACAGTCGTACCAATATTTGCGCCTAAAGAAATTCCGATTGCTTGATCTAAGCGCATTAAGCCCGCGCGAACAAGCGAAATGGAAATAACCGTAGCCGCAGAACTCGATTGCATAATTCCTGTAATCAAAGCCCCCACTAAAATTGCAGAAAAAAGATTGCTCGTATATTTATCAATATAATCCCGCATGCGGTTTCCCGCTACTTTTTTAAAACCATCTCCCAATAAATTAATTCCCAACATGAATAAACCGAACCCACCTAAAATTACGTGAATTCCCAAATCCATAATAGACTGTGATTGTGCAGCCAATAATTGCATAGTATGCCTCCATTTATAAAATTCGACCATTCTCATGATACCACGTGAAAAAACGGTGAATATGAAATTAAATTAACATTTCTCAAATAAAGCATGTAAATCGAAAAAAAAACACACTCAAACCACCCTAGAACGCTTCATATGTAAGATTGGGAACGGACGACCTGCATCATCACATTCTGAACGGTCATACACCTCAAAACCCAAATGTTCATAAAATCCCCGCGCTTGATAATTTTGTTCATTCACATCAACTCGATTTACAGAGAATTCTGAAATCGCATAGTGGATGAGACGCGAACCCACACCATGCCCTCGAGCAGATGCATCAAGAAAGAGCATCTCGACCTTTTGATTTAATACGCCCATAAACCCTGAAATCATATGATGATCCTCATAGACAACGACTGCATCCATTGATGCAAATGCGGTATGAACTTCTGGACGCATCGCATCAATCATTGCTTCAGTAATAAAATCATGCGTATCACGCACAGACTGCTCCCATACATCCACAAGTCGCATCACGTCATCATGATGTAAATCAATTGTTTTAATCATCCTACCACCTCTTATCCTTATTATAACGGGAAATGAGTTCACAACAGGGACATTTTGTCGACAGTTCTATGTATTATTGTGATAAACATCCCCATACAAAAAAAGCATGACCGTAGTCATGCGTTAATTTATATATGGTGGAGCTTAACGGGATCGAACCGTTGACCTCCTGCGTGCAAGGCAGGCGCTCTCCCAGCTGAGCTAAAACCCCAAATCTTATTGTCAAGTAAAAATGGTGGGCCTGAATGGATTCGAACCAGCGACCTCACCCTTATCAGGGGTGCGCTCTAACCAACTGAGCTACAGGCCCATTTCCTTGACTGCCTTAATAATATACCACCCAAAACATAGTGTGTCAATAAGATTTTCAAACAATTATCACTTTTTACGCTACCGTGCTTTTACATCACCCTATATGCCGCAAATGTTCCAAATTCAGCAATCCGAACACACTCAAGACATCATCAAGGATAAGGACATCCAAAGACTCTAAAACGTATCGAATCGTCTCTAAATAAGAGAACACGGACTCTCTCATTCACTCATCAAATCTATAAAAAAAAAAACGTTCATACAAGGATCATCGATCTCAGTAGAACGTTTACGAATTGATAAATTGGTGGAGCTTAACGGGATCGAACCGTTGACCTCCTGCGTGCAAGGCAGGCGCTCTCCCAGCTGAGCTAAAACCCCAAATTTAAACAAAAGAAATGGTGGGCCTGAATGGATTCGAACCAGCGACCTCACCCTTATCAGGGGTGCGCTCTAACCAACTGAGCTACAGGCCCATTTCTTAACTGCCTTAATAATATACCACTCTCAAACAGCCATGTCAACACGAAATGAGTCAAATCAAACAAATAAAAAAATAAACCAAAAAACGTGATTAAACCGCGACAAAATAAGTTCAAATATAAAAAAAAGAGCATCAAAAGATGCTCTAAAATAACAACTTAGTCACGAATGTAAGCATTAAACATCCATAAGTTTTTGCCAAGATCTTGTGACACTGCCGTAAAGTAGTCCGCAGTTCCAGGGTCGTTTGCTGCTTCAGCAAGTTCAACCAATCGTAATGCAGAACGATTCATGTGTTCAAAATCAACAATAAGGTGCTCAAAACCTTCTTTTGCTGTTTTCCAAGATTGATCCAATTCTTTAATCGAAGTCATTTTTAGGACTTCTGCTAAGCTTCCTACAGGCTTTGATCCGATTGTTAGAAGGCGTTCAGCAACTTCATCAATACGTTCTTCTGCTTCTTCATAATAGGTGTCCATTTGTTCGTGAACAGGGAAGAAGCCTTCACCTTTTAAGAACCAGTGGATATTATGAATTTTCATACCCAAAACAATTTGATCAGCCAAAAATACATTCATTTCTTCATACAAGTTATTCATCTCAAAATCCTCCTATATGTATAGTATAACGCCGATACCTAAATATTTGCAATGAAATGACTGTGATAATCTTGTGCCCAATCATCACACAATTCAAGATTAAACTACGAATCGCAATAAAAAAAACGACATCTGATGTCGTTTGTTATTTGAAATTTGGTGGAGCTTAACGGGATCGAACCGTTGACCTCCTGCGTGCAAGGCAGGCGCTCTCCCAGCTGAGCTAAAACCCCATGTATTTCGTGTATTTATAATATCACAGGTTCCTAAAAAAAACAATAGTAAATTCGGCAATATAGTATATATTTCCAATATATTTACACCCCTTTATTTGGGCGCTCCTAAGCGTTAAACGGTATGTATGCCAGTTATAGTTATAAATGCATCAAACAGGGCTTAGAATCGCTAAAACGCCTGGATAAGTGATAATTTCACCCTTCCAAATTTTGAAGTATCAATAAAAAAAGCCATTCATTGAATGGCTGTTAATTTAAAATTGGTGGAGCTTAACGGGATCGAACCGTTGACCTCCTGCGTGCAAGGCAGGCGCTCTCCCAGCTGAGCTAAAACCCCAAAAATTTATTAAAGAAATGGTGGGCCTGAATGGATTCGAACCAGCGACCTCACCCTTATCAGGGGTGCGCTCTAACCAACTGAGCTACAGGCCCATTTCTTAACTGCCTTAACAATATATCATCTATAAATAAGGGTGTCAATTGATATTTCTAAAATTGTGAAATTTCCTTTAGGAACAATCACAATCGTGATTTTAGTGCATCATTTTTAACACACCCATCTTGTGAATAAGATAAAAAAAACTCCCACCGAAGTGAGAGTTTCCAAAATTGAAAATCTTTGAGATTAACGTTTTGAGAATTGAGGTGCACGACGAGCGCCGCGTAGACCTGGTTTTTTACGTTCTTTAGCACGTGGATCACGTGTAACGAATCCAGCTGCTTTTAACAATGGACGGTAATCTGCTGATGCTTCCATTAAAGCACGAGTAATACCATGACGGATTGCTCCGGCTTGACCTGTTAAACCGCCACCTTTAACATTAACGTTTACGTCAAATGTATCTTGAGTTGAAGTAACTTCAAATGGTGAACGAACTGTCATACGTAATAGTTCTGAAGGCAAATGCTCTTCAATTGGTTTGTGATTAATTGTAATCACACCTGTTCCAGGAGTTAAATAAACACGAGCAACAGATGTCTTACGACGTCCTGTACCTAGGTATTGTACAGCGTTTTTATTTTTTGTTGTCATATATTCTCCTATCCCTTAATAACCATTTCCACAGGTTGTTGTGCTGCGTGAGGGTGGTTTTCGCCCTTGTATACAAATAAGTGTGTACGTTGTTTATCGCCTAAACGTGTATGTGGTAACATACCATGAATAGCTCTTTCAACCCATTCGATTGTGTATGTTTCGCGCATTGTACGTGTTGAACGCTCTCTCATACCACCTGGGTAGTGTGAGTGATTGTAGTACATTTTCTTATATTCTTGATCTCCACTGACTTTAATCTTGTCAGCGTTGATTACGATTACGTAATCTCCACCATCAACGTTAGGTGTGTATGAAGGTTTGTGTTTACCACGTAATACATGTGCAACTTCACTCGCAAGACGACCTAATGTCATGTTTGTTCCGTCGACGATGTACCATTGGCGTACAACCTCTGCTGGTTTCGTCATAGTTGTTTGACGCATAATAATTTCCTCCTAAACCAAAAGTAGTTTCCGGGGCTACTATTGGCATAAAGTGCCGATTACTATTGTATGCTTTTTAAAGGCTCATGTCAAGAAAACAAGCTTTATTTATAGTTAACTTCCTTCAAGTATAAACCACAAGCATCAATATTGTAGGAAACACTGTTTTTATCTGCTGCTTTGAGCATCAAATTGATATCGTGAGGTGTACATTTACCACTCCCACATGCAACACATGTCGCAACGATCATGCGAACCATATAACGCAAAAATCCATCTCCAGAAACTACAAAACTTAATTGATCACCCGCTACGATGAGATCAAAATCAGAAATGGTTCGAACCTGATTTTCAATTTCATCAAGACCGGTCGCATTGAATGAAGTAAAATCATGCGTTCCAATAAAAACTTGCATCGCTTCTCGAATAGCTTGAAGATCTAAAGACTTATTGTATTGATAAACATAGTTTCGTTCGAAAAGATTGTAAGACCCCATGTTTAACCGATATTCATACGTTTTCGACACAACATCAAAACGAGCATGAAAATCAGAATGAACTGGATGGATATCTGTTATTGAGATATCATCGGGTAAAAGTGTATTAAGTGCACGAAACAATTGTTTTTCGTCCATATTTACGATGTTATCAAAATGAAAGACTTGACCTAAGGCATGAACGCCTGCATCAGTGCGTCCTGATCCACTGATATGAATTGGAATTTTATTGATTCTTGTGAGGACTGATTCAATTTCAGTTTGAATACAACGACCTGACGGCTGTTTTTGCCAGCCTTTAAACATAGATCCATCGTATTGAACTGTCGCTTTAAATCGCATTAGAAGCGCCCCATTCCAATCACAGCAATGAGGATCATGATACAGAGAAACAGCATCATCCAATCCGAAGCAGTAATTTTAAGTTGCTTATAACGGGTTCGGGTTTTACCAGGATAATAACCACGTGCTTCCATTGCATCCGCTAGATCTTCCGCACGATGGTAAATTGAAACAAATAAAGGAATCAACATAGAAATTGCACCGTTTATTTTCTCTTTAAATGTTCCCTCTTTGAGATCAACCCCACGACTCGCTTGAGCATCCATTATTCGTTGCGTGTCTTCAATAAGCGTTGGGATAAAGCGAAGCGCAATCGAAATCATCATCGCGATTTCATGAGAAGGCACGCCAATTTTCTTCAAGGGATTCAACAAATCTTCAATACCAAGTGTTAGATCGAGGGGTGCCGTTGTTGCCGTCAGAAGTGTTGTGACCATAATCATCAAGACTAATCGCGTAACAATAAATGCCGTTTGATATAGTGCTCCGCTGTATATTTTAAAGAAACCAACATGTACCAACAATTCCCCATCTCGTATTAGAAACATATTCATCACAAATAAGAAGATAAGCATAAACATCATCGGTTTAATTGATTTCAGAATAAATTTAAATGTTAATTTGGAGGCAAGGATTGCACATACAAAAAAGAGGAAGAGCAACCCATTCGCCCAAACATTTTTAACCATAAAAATCGATACCATTAAGACAAGCATTGCAATAATTTTAATTCGCGGATCCATTTTATGAATTTTAGAATCGAGTGGGACATAACGACCGAGTGCAATATCGTTCATTTTAATTCCCCCTTGATCATTCCAGCAATCTCATCAAGTTCTAAAGACGAGTCTGTATCAAAACCACGCTTTTTGAGTAGTTGCTTCAACTGCAATATTTTCGGCGCTACAAAGCCCAAGGTCTCAAGCTTATTTGGATCGTCAAAGAATTCCTTAACAGGTCCATCGTAATAGACGCGGCCTTGATTTAGCACTAAAACATTATCTGCATATCTTAGGACATGGTCCATATCATGGGTAACCATAATCACTGTTTTGTTCATCTCTTGATTCAATCGAACAAATAAATCCATCATGTCCTTGCTTCCTTGTGGATCCAAGCCTGCAGTCGGTTCATCAAGAACGATTACATCTGGATTGGTTGCAAGAACCCCTGCAATTGCAACGCGACGTTTTTGGCCTCCTGAAAGATCTAAAGGCGATCGCTCCCATATTTCCGGTTGAATTCCAACAAGATTTAATGATCGGGCAACGTTCTCTTGAATTTGTTTCTCATCAAAACCAAAATTCTTCGGTCCAAAAGCAACATCTTTGTAAATCGTTTCTTCAAAGAGTTGCATCTCTGGAAATTGAAATACCAAGCCAACCTTTGAACGTAATTGCTTCAAATTATGTGTTTTATCATTTGCTTGTATTTTATGGTCTAAGATTGTTACCCTGCCATGACTGGGCTGGATAAGTCCATTCAAATGTTGGACCAAAGTTGATTTACCACTTCCTGTTGCTCCAATAATGGCCGTAATCTTACCTGTTTGGATGGATGTATTAATATCCGTCAACGCATGATGGGAAAATGGCGAATTGGGTGCATAAACATAACTTACATTTTCGAATGTAATTGACATAATTCTTCCACCATCCCTTCTAAATCATATGGCGTTGATAATGTAATTCCATAAGCCTTCATTGCTTGGTAAAATTTAAGACTAAAAGGAATATCCAATGAGAGTTTAACCAAACGTTCCGCGTGAACTAAAATTTCTTCTGGAGTTCCTTGCATTGCAATTTTTCCGTCATTCATAACGATGACATAATCACTCATTGTCACTTCTTCGATATCATGGGTAATGGATAAAATGCTCATTTTATTTTCTGTATGCAATTCATGAACGAGATCATTCACTTCTTTTCGACCCTTGGGATCAAGCATGCTTGTTGCCTCATCTAAAACTAACAACTCCGGTTGCATGGCTAAAACACCTGCAATTGCAACACGTTGTTTTTGTCCTCCACTTAATTTAGTAGGTTCATGACTCAGAAAATCTTCCATCCCAACACGTTTTGAATACGCGTGGATCAAAGCATCCATCTCACTTGGATCAATCATTCGATTTTCCAATCCAAATGCGATGTCATCGCGAACAGTGGAACCAATAAACTGGTTGTCCGGATTTTGAAATACGATTGCAATTTTCTCGCGTATATCATATACATTGTCAGGATTTAAGCGTAAATTATCAATTTCAATGGTTCCTTCTTTACAATCAAGTAATCCGATTATTAGTTTTGCAAGGGTAGATTTACCACTTCCATTATGACCAATTACGGTTACATAATCCCCTTTTTTAACATCAAATGATACGTTATCAACAGCATTTCTTGAACCATCATATGAAAACGTTAATCCATTAACTGCTAATTGTTTCAACTCTAATCACTCCAAACTAGCGCTCTGTATTTAATTCTGAAATCGCAATAATTAATTCTGTAGCTTTTGCCATTGTTTCCACGACCGCAAACTCATGTTTACCGTGGAAGTTTTCACCACCTGTAAAGAGGTTGGGAGTTGGTAATCCCATGTAAGAAAGACGTGATCCATCGGTACCACCACGTACTGGCGCAATAATAGGTTCAACACCAATGGAAACCATTGCCTTCTTTGCAAGTTCAACAATACTCATATCTTTTTCAATAATGTTTTTCATATTGTAGTATGTATCCGTTGTTTTCACAGAAACACAGTCATAACCATATTTTTCATTAAGTTTTGATGCAATGGTGTCCAACATTGCTTTACGACTTATAAATCGATCCATATCATGATCACGAATGATAAATGACATCGTTGCATCTTCAATAGTTGAACTCATTTCGGTTAATAAGTAAAATCCTTCATAACCCTCAGTGTGTTCAGGTCGCTCATGAACTGGTAACATCGCAAAGAATTCATGCGCTACCACAGAAGCATTTACCATTGTATCTTTTGCAGAACCGGGATGTACCGAAACACCCTTCACCGTAACAACGGATTCCGCCGCATTAAATGTTTCATATTCCATTTCGCCTAAAGCACCACCATCAACAGTATAGGCAAAATCAGCCCCAAATGCTTCAACATCAAAACTTTCAGCCCCTGTACCGATCTCTTCATCAATGGTAAACGCAATTCGAATAGCTCCATGTTTTACCTCTGGATGCTCAATAAGATATTCCATGGCAGTCATAATTTCCGTAACTCCAGCTTTATTATCGGCGCCAAGTAACGTTGTACCATCTGTCACAATTAATGTTTTCCCTACGTAATCTTTTAGTGATGGAAACATCGATACTTTAGAAACTATATTAAGTTCTTCATTTAAAACGATATCAGATCCGTCGTAGTTTTCAATAACACGAGGATTTACATTCTCTGAATTAAAATCTGCTGTATCCATGTGCGCAATAAATCCAATGGTCGGTACCTCCTCATCAACATTTGATGGGCAAAGCGCCGTCACAATTCCAAATTCATCCATATGAACTTTTTCAAGACCGATTTGAATACACTCATTATAGAGAACCTCAGCTAAATCAAATTGGTTTTTCGATGATGGAATCGTTTGGGACGCCGCATCGGAACGGGTATTAATTTTTGTATAACGAACAAGTCGTTCTATTAGTGTCTTTTTCATTATTTACCTCACCTTTTTATGTGTTTACTTATGATATTTTATCATATTTGAGACCGTAAAACTAAAAAAAGCTTAGTTTTACTAAGCTTCTTCCGATTCATCAATTTCTTGTGCAAGTTCTGAGACCGTATCTTCAGCTGATCGGCTAATTTCATCGAGAGTTTCAATCGTTTTCTCAACATGCTTTTTGTTATTTTGATTCATATAATAACCTGCAGCTCCAATTGCGGCGCCAAGAATTGCGAGTGGAAATACTTTTTTCATACATGATCCTCCCTTTCTTATCTATTACTATTCTACCACAGATTCAAGTGGAAATTAAAGTTATAAGACGCGGAAGATTGTGTAAACTTCGTGTTAATTCTAATATTCATTCTTGATATTTATTTAGCCTCTTATTTCTTATTAGTTATTGATTTCTTTTTGTGAATTCCTCTCACAAAAATCCAGCCAAGAACTGTTAAACCGCTCCCTAGACCGTAAGTAAAACGATTGTTGATTCCTGTTTTGGGTAAGGTCGAAATATTTAAACTTTCTTGTTCACTTGATAGAATTGGATCTTTTGTACCGATTCCAGGTGTTTCCGGTTTTTCAGGAACCACGATTGGCTTCTTCATGTCTTTAAGTTTGAGATTCGCAATCGCCGCTTCAATCTGCTCAATCGCTTTATTAATATCGGCTTGTGAAATAGGCGAAGCGGTTCTCTTGCTTAGCGTCTGAAGGTAAGATTCTCCGATAGCAATCGCATCTTGAAGGTTTTGAAAACTCTCTTCTGTATAATCATTCGCCTTAATTGCCTTTGCTTTATCCAAGATTTGCTCAAGCGCTCCAAATTCTAAAGGAGATACACCTGGGCTGGCATAATCTTTTTCAAGAATCGAAATAATTCGTTGCGGAATTTGGGTTTCATCATAGCGTCCCCAATCGATAAATGCGTTATGTTCTATAAAATCTGCGAAGACTGCATCAAGGGATGGTCCTTCTTCACGCGCACCACCCAACATCGAGTATCCATCGCCACCAGCAGCAAGAAAATCATTGGTCGCCATGTAATAAGTTTTTTCGAAATCAATTGGAACGAATTGATCTTGATTAGCATCATAAATTTCAATTCCTAGGACGCGACTGGATGCATCTTTTGTGGGATCATAATGGATGCGGATCGTATCCGATACATGTAAGAAACCTCCGTTTGAACCTAATTTTGGAAGTCCATGATTATCAAGAGCATCTTGCACATCAGTACGCAGCGAGAACTCAAACATATCCCAAACTTGTTGGCCGTTTACCGAAATTTGAGCCATGACATTTCCAAAGGGCAATACACTGATCACATCACCTAATGTTATCGGTCCTTTCGAAAGATTTGCCCGAATACCACCACCATTAATGACCGCGAAATCTGTAGGATTCTTAAATCCTTCTTTTCCATAAGCTACCATCGAGTCGGTAATGATATTACCCAAGTTTGTTTCTTGAACACGTACCCAATCCCGTTGTCCTTGGAATTCAATCATATTGTTTTCTTTAATGACTTTCGAGACGAGATCTGAATATGCCGCATCTGAAGTATGAATAATATTCATTATTTCTGGATCTGGTTGATTTGCAATGTCCTTTAAGGGAATTAATTTCGCAACACTTGAACCGAAATCATCTAGATTAAGCGTTACAAGTCCTACGTTGTTTAAATGCTCTCCGGTTTGAACTAAGATTACATTATCCCCGACATGAATTCCATTTTCAATAGGCGTATGAGAATGACCATCTACAATGAGAATCTTCTTATCTTTCATACTACTGTTTTCAGATAAAGATTGTGCTAGCGTATCTGAGCGCCATGCATTTTTAGTTTCATTATCAATACCGAGATGTGTTAAGACAACATAAAAATCAACATCCTGATAGTCTTCTTTTAGAATTTCATGTGTAACGGTTGGAATTGGGTCCAACCATGATATGCCTTCAATATTTTTAGGATGCGTTTTAGTCTGAGTTTCAGGTGTTGTTGCCCCAATCACCGCAATTTTATAACCATCCTTTTCAATAAGGGCAGCGTTTGAATTTGGTTTTGAAATAAGCGTCGACTCTTTAAAGACTTTTTGATTTGACTCAGTATAGACCGTATTTGATGAAAGGACTGGAAACTTTACGTTTGAACCAAAACCTTCCGCTTCACCTAATGCAACCGCCGTACCAAAATCAAACTCGTGGTTTCCAACGACCATTGCATCATAGCCAACGGCATTCATGACTTTTGCCATACTTGCACCCTTATCTACATTTGAAATCGGTAGACCTTGAAAGGCATCGCCACCATCGACTAATAGTAGTGGATTTATCTCATCTTTTAGTGTCTTAATGTGTGCAAGCCCAAGCGATTTCGTACCAAAACGACCGTGCATATCATTGGTGTGCATAATCGTAACAGTATTTTGCGCTTGTATCGAAGTATCTGCAGCCACAGAGAGGACTGTAGATCCAGGAGTAATAAGTGTCAAAAGCGATAAAACAAGAAGTACTATTTTCGGTTTTTTCATCATAACTTCCTCCTACCATATCAATCGTAAGAAATTAAAGATGTAAGTTCAAGCATGAACTGATGAATTCGATGCCGTTGGTGCATTTCCGCAACTTAAAGCCATTTATCAAAACGAAATAAATAAAGTGCTTATTGCTTTCATGTAAATCAAACTTGACATAGCGGTTCCTTTGATGTAAAGTTAACTTAACAGGAGGAATACTATGAAACAAACACGTAATCGAATTATTTATGTCATCATTCTAATTTGGGGATTTCTTGGAACCATGATCCAATTTGATAAGATAAAACAACTCATTATAACTGATGCGGGTGTGGAACCCGTCACAATTCAGGCTAAAATTTCTATTATATGGGTCTTCCTTTTCATTACATTTGCCCTAACGATTCTTTTTATCTACAAGAAAAAAAGTGGAGATTCTTGGAAAACATTTCTGTTTGAAGAGATTGATCAATTGAATGAAGATGAACGAAGTATTTTAATTGATGCGCCTGCACGTCGCTTTGCAGGCAATATTCTTGTAATGACAATGCTCATTTATCTTTTTGCACTCATGATGGGGCCACTCTCTGTGCAAAGTAGCACGATTCTTTATGCCATCGCAATCCTTTTTACAGTCTACGAGTTAAGCTATTACTTTAAATTAAAACAACTCTATTACCGATAGGAGGCTTATTTTTGATACTCAATCATATTCGTGAAAAACGAGAAGCTTGTGGCTATACCCAACAGATTTTCGCCGATCAAGTCGGGGTGTCACGGCAGACCATTATTGCTCTTGAGAAAGGGTCTTATAATCCGTCTTTAGAACTCGCATTTAAATGTGCAATCATTTTGAATTGTACTCTTGATGAACTCTTTCAATACGAAGAAAAAACCTTATGAAATTTCATAAGGTTTTTTTTGATTTAAAAGTAGATAGGCGGCATATTCTACAGCTTGATGGTTCACCACGACATCATAACCTTCCTGAATGTGCTCGATAACTGAAGCTCGAACACATTCATTATTTAATAGGACACCGCCACCAAAGGCAATTTTCGTTTTTCCATTAAGCTCAAAACTGTTTGCCAGTTTCGCAAGTTCGATCCCCGCATTTCGATAGATTGTGGCAACATGGTCAACATGCAAACATTTAGAACCCACAAGACTAACCTCTGCCGCAAAGCCTCGATAACGGTCTTGGGATTCATTCACAACACCCACAAGATCATAAGGCTGGTTTAATTTGAAATGCTCCATCATCGCATGATAAAAATCAGATTTCGGTAAGCGCCCATCCGATTCTTGGGTAAAAACACTTAATAAATTGCGTCCAATCCAAAAAGCACTTCCTTCATCACCCAGCAAATACCCATAACCACCTCTGCGGTCCGTAGAACATCCTATTTTACGCATAGCAATGGACCCTGTTCCCGAAATAAGATAAACACCGTCATGGTTATCCAATGCTGAAACCATCGCGAATTGCGCATCATTCATAATAAGTGCCTGGGGAAATACAGACCAAATTGCATGTTCAATTTTTTCTCTAATTTTAGGATCATTGCCATAACCTGCTGTTCCAATTGCAACATCTACCGATTTAAAACAATAACCATGTTGTTCCAACTCAGTCTTACCGTGTTGAAGAATTTTTGTAATCCCATCAAAACCAACCTGCATATAATGGATGCTTTCCAGACGTACGAAGTCTACTTCTATACCAGCCTGATTAAACATCACCATGCGCGTATAAGTTCCTCCTGCATCAATGCCTAAGTAATACTTCATAGCGTAAAACTAAATTTTTGCCATGGCTTAATACGATCCAACAGGCAAAGTTCTTCCTCAACGACATGACCCACAACATTCGATTTCCCTGTGTTTTTCATGTCTTGAGTTGCAATTTGAAGTTCCCCAGCATAATGACCAAATAAACTACTTTCAATAATTATATCGCCACGCTTAATCATATCTGGAGTGTTAAAAACTTTGAAATCATGACCTTTATATTTCACGCGTGACATGGTTGAACGGATAATATAATCATTTCGATCACCTCGATTAAAATGAGGCTCCTCTAAGACAATTTTACGCTCAATTTCTGGTATTTCTTTAACCAATTCAACCTTTAAATTAAGCTTATATAAATCGATTTTTTTTATTGCATCCATTTCTGCTTGAGTAGGATAACAGTTAGAAATAATAATATCATCGACAATGTTCATCGCGATATAATCTTTAATTTGAACATCAAGTGGTAAGTATCGATGTTTTTCAAGTGTTACAAGTCCGTCTGAAACGGGCCATGGGCCATAAGATCCTTCCGCTTGACTGGTCACAAATGCAGCAGAGCGCAAACCGTATTTGGTAAAGTTTTGAGTGCACTTCATAAAATAATCTTCATTAAGTCCCGAATATGGATGCGGATAAAAATTATGACATGCAATCAAATTATAATGGTTGGGCTGATAGTCCATAATTGTATCAATATAGTGTGTATCGTTACTCATATTAATCTCAATTTTTAAGTCATAAGGATTGAAGGTCATCATTGCTTCTTCACTCCCCCCAAATCCAGCATCAAGTCGAAGACCATCCGCCTCTATTTCTGAGAAAAATGATAAATCTGCGTAGCTAATTTCAAGATCTTTAAAGACTCTAGGGCTAACATCAACAATAATCTCAAAACCTTTTGATCGTGCGTAACGATTTATTTCTAAAAATTCCTCTTTAATAACTGTTTTAGGTTTCTCAACCGATAACAAACACGAAAAGATTCGTGAGAAGCCCGCATCTGCTGCGTCATCGATATAGTGCTTCATTGATTCTACTGACGATTTGTCAGGATAGATTGAAATTCCAAGTTTTCTCATAATTACTCCTTATATATATAATATTTCATATATCCAAAATGTCGAGATAAGCCCTATGACAAGAAATAAAATCAAAAATACCAACCAAAATGAACGTGATAATCGTTTATTTGTTTCAATAAAAAAGAAACAAAAACTGGTAGATAATGCTGTAATACTTGATACTACGATTACTTGTATCCATTTTTGGTTTAAACCAACTTGATTTAACATTGCCGGTACTATGATTGTGCCAAGAAGAATACTCCCAACAATAATAAATGCACTTTTAAAACTGATTAGGGGTGCTGAATTACTTTTTTCGTATTTATACATAGTATACCTCATTTTAACGAAAGAGGTCTTGCAGTTGCAAGACCCCCGTCTAGATCACAATTTTTTAACTTCCTACGCGTTCTTCTTCTAATAGTTTATTATCATAGATTTTAAAGAATGGATAGTAAATCACAACTGAAATTACGATGAGTAGAATATTTAAAATCGCTGCTCGATAATCGCCACCTGTTGCGATATAGGCCCCAATAGGTCCAGGCAACGTCCACGGAGCTGTAACAATAACACGATTAACCAAGCCGGCTGAAGTTGCCAACCACGCGATAACCGTACCTACAAGTGGTGTAATGATAAATGGAATGATTAATATTGGGTTCATCACAATAGGTGCACCAAATATAATCGGTTCATTGATATTAAAACATGCAGGAATAAATGCGGTTTTACCTAATGATTTAGCATATGCGGATTTTGAAAAGAAGGCCATGGCAATTGCAAGACCAATCGTTGCCCCTGAACCACCAATCCAAATAAACCATTGATAGAAGGGCTCTGCACTGATTGCTGGAAGTGCCTGTCCCGCTACGGATGCAGCGGTATTATTATCCAATAGTTGTAGCCAAATCGGACGTGCTAATGTCCCAATAATAGAGACACCATGAATCCCAAATGACCAGAAGAATGTAACAAGGAAAACAATGATAAGAACACTTGGTAGTGTATCGGCAGCATGGACAATTGGTTTTACAAGTCCAGCGATAAATGTATGCCAGTTAAAGCCAATCCAATACGTAATGGTTGCCATGAGTACAAGTATGATTGCGGTTGGAACAAGTGCTTCAAACGAGCGCGCAACAGATGTTGGAACTTGAGGCGGCATTGAAATCTTGAAGTTTGATTTATCAGTCCAACGGAATATTTCGACTGCAAGGATTGATGTGATAATTCCAACAAACATCCCTGCTCCACCAAGGTTTGCCATTGGTAATACCCATCCCGATACTTCCAACCCTGCATCTGCAGGAATGTTTATCGGTATAAAAGTCAATAGGAAGGCTGCAGTCGCTAAAATTCCTCCCGAAAGTTCATCCAAATCATAAGACTTAGCCAAGCTTGATCCAATTCCAAATGTAGCATAAAGCGTCATGATTGCCATCGATAATCTAAATGGCAGTAGAATTTTAGCGGCATGGCCTGTTAGAAATTGATAGAGCTTCCAACTCTGTGGTAATGGCGGTGCTGCAAGAATCAAAAAGAAAGATCCCACAACGATTAACGGCAATGTAGCGATGATCCCGTCACGAATTGCTCGCAGATGTCGTTGGTTCGCAAGTTTAGCCATTGGCGCGGACAATTTTTCATCCAAAAACTTTACAAATGCGTCCATATTTCTCCTCCTCGGTACTGATGTACCTCTATCAATAAATTACCTTATTTATACGAATATGTCAAATAATATTTTCACCGATATTGGACACAGTTTGAAATAATATTTCGTTATGGATGCGTGATGGATTATTATTATGCCTCTCCTAAATCCTATCCTATGATCAATATCATCTTTATGTGTATTTTTACCTTAAAAACGATTTTGTACTGTTAAGGGGACCTACACGGGCTCTAGAGCACAAAAAAACCGCCTTAAATGATTAAAGCGGTTTAAAAGAGTATATTTTGAGTACAATACCTCGAGACGAGAGTGGATACTCCCGTGCATACTGTATCGATTATCTTTTTTTAACTAATATTAAACGAATTCAATAATAGCCATTGGAGCTGCATCACCACGACGCATTTCAGTTTTGATTACACGTGTGTAACCACCATTGCGGTCTGCATATTTAGGTCCAATTTCATCAAAAAGTTTTTGAAGAGCTGTTTGACCAGTTTTTTCATCAGCAACAACGTTAAAAACGATTTTTGCTGCTTCACGACGAGCATGTAAATCCCCGCGTTTTGCAAGAGTTACAAGTTTATCTGCAACTGAACGAAGTTCCATTGCTTTCTTTTCTGTTGTTTCGATTCGACCATGAACAATTAAGCTAGTTGAAAGATTGCGTAGCAATGCTTTACGGTGAGCTGAATCACGACCTAATTTACGGTTTTTCATTCTATTTCCTCCTATTCAAATGATTTAAAGCCTAATCCAAGATCATGGAGTTTGTCTTTAACTTCTTTAAGTGACTTCTTACCTAGATTACGAATGCGCATCATTTCATCTTCAGTTTTAAGTGTTAACTCTTCAACTGTTTGAATACCTGCGCGCTTTAAGCAGTTATATGAACGAACTGACAAGTCTAAATCTTCGATCATCATTGTTGCCATTGGATTTTCAACGCCTGAAACATCAGGTTTAATTACAGATTCTGTTTCATAAACTGAATCTTTAATTGCAACAATTTGCTCTAAATGGTCCATTAAAATTTTTGAACCTAATGATAACGCTACTTGAGGTTGTATTGAACCATTTGTCCAAACTTCCATAATTAAACGATCATATTTAGAGTCTTGACCGACACGTGTCGGTTCGATATGATACTTAACTCTTTCAATTGGAGTATAAATAGAATCTGTAAAAATCGTGCCAATTCCTTGTGATGCATTTTGATAGATTAATTTGTTTTCATCAGAACTTACATAGCCACGACCATTACGAGCTTTAAGCTCCATCTCTAACACTGCACCTTCTGCAAGTGTTGCAATAATGTGATCTTTATTTAAGATCTCCACATTTGCTGGGCATTCGATGTCAGCTGCTGTAACAACTTTAGGACCTTTTTGTGAGATGCGAAGTGTATAAACTTCTTCATCTTGAACATTTAAAACAAGATCCTTAACGTTGAGAACGATACCTGTAACATCTTCTCCTACGCCTGCAATTGATGTGAATTCATGATACACACCCTCAATTTTAATTGAGTAAACTGCTGCGCCTGGTAAAGATGAAAGGAGTACACGTCTTAGCGCATTCCCGATAGTATTACCAAAACCACGTTCAAGTGGTTCGATAACGAACTTACCATAATGTGCTGTTTCATCAAATTCTTTTACTTCAAATTTCGCACGTTCAAACTTGTTCATCTATGAATACCTCCTTGTTATAGTTTATATTATTATCCACGTGGACGTTTTGGTGGACGGCATCCATTGTGCGGAACTGGTGTAACATCATTGATTACACTAATTTCTAGTCCTGCTACTTGAAGTGCACGAACTGCCGATTCACGACCTGGTCCAGGTCCTTTAACACTAACTTCAACTGTTTTCATACCATGATCAACTGCCGCTTTAGCTGCTGCTTCTGATGCCATTTGAGCTGCATAAGGTGTTGACTTACGTGAACCCTTGAAGCCTAAAGCACCAGCACTTGACCAAGCGATAACATTTCCTTGTTCATCTGAAATTGTAACAATAGTATTGTTAAATGTCGAATGAATGTGTGCAACTCCGCGTGCTATATTCTTACGGACACGACGTTTACGAGCTACTTTTGCTTTTGCCATTACGTTTTCCTCCTAATTAATTAACCTTATTATTTCTTTTTATTTGCTACTGTACGACGAGGTCCTTTACGTGTACGTGCATTTGTTTTTGTACGTTGTCCACGAACTGGTAAGCCACGACGATGACGGATTCCTCGGTTTGAACCGATTTCCATTAAGCGTTTGATGTTAAGGTTAACTTCACGACGAAGATCCCCTTCAACTTTGATTGATTCTACTTCACGACGGATTGCATTAACTTGTTCTTCAGTTAAATCTTTAACGCGGATATCTTCGCTGATTTCGCATTTTTCTAAGATTTCTTTTGATGTTGTTAAGCCAATACCGTAGATATATGTTAATGAGACTACTACACGTTTATTACGTGGAATGTCAATTCCTGCTATACGAGCCATTAATATGACGTCCTCCTATCCTTGTCTTTGTTTGTGTTTTGGATTTTCACAAATAATCATTACTCTACCATTGCGTCGAATAACTCTACATTTTTCACACATTGGTTTTACAGATGGTCTTACTTTCATAGTATTATCCTCCTAAAACTATCTTATTTATGTCTAAATGTAATGCGCCCACGTGATAAATCGTAAGGCGAAATCTCAACAGTCACGCGATCTCCCGGTAAAATGCGAATGTAGTGCATACGGATTTTACCAGATACGTGAGCTAAAATTTCATGACCATTACTGAGTTCCACCTTAAACATTGCTCCAGGCAATGTATCAAGAACTACTCCATCTACTTCGATAACATTTTCTTTGCTCATGAGTGTTTAAAAGCCTCCTTTGTTCGAGTTAAAATTTCATAACTATCTTCAAGAATTACCACTGTATGTTCAAAATGAGCTGTTAAGGATCTGTCTTCTGATACAACAGTCCACTCATCATCTAATACAGATGTTTTATTGGTTCCAATTTGAACCATAGGTTCAATCGCAATAACCATATTTTTGCGAAGAAGCGCTCCCTTATTAGGAACACCAACATTGGGTACGTATGGAGCTTCGTGCATCGAAGTTCCGACACCATGTCCTGAGTATTCAACAGGAAGTCCATAACCAAATGGTTGAACTACTGTCATTACCGCATGACCAATATCTCCAATACGATTTCCCGCTACAGCAGCTTCAATTCCTGCAAATAACGACTCTTCAGTTACTTTTAATAAGTTTTTTGCTTCATCACTTATTTCCCCAACAGGATATGTCCAAGCATGATCGCTGTAATAACCTTTATAAATAGCGCCTACATCAATCGTGATAATATCGCCATTCTTGAGGATTACCTCTGAACTAGGAATACCATGAACTAAAACTTCATTTACCGAAGCACAAATTGAACCCGGAAATCCATCATAACCAAGAAACGCTGGTGTTGCACCTTGACTTAGAATATAATTACGAGCAATATCATCCAAATGTTTGGTTGATACACCAGGTTGGATTGCATCCTTGACTGCCTCTTGGCACTCAAAAGCAATTCTTCCTGCTTCGCGCATTAATTCTAATTCACGTTCAGACTTGGTTGATATCATTTAACCGCCTCCAAGATGTTTTTTATCTCATTCATAACGGTTTCTGCAGGTTGAGATGCATTAACGTCACGAACTAAACCTTTTTCACGATAATAATCGATAACTGGTTTTGTTTGGTTAATATACTCTTCAAAACGAACTTGAAGTTTTTCTTCGTTGTCATCGCTTCGTTGGTATAGTTCTCCACCGCAAATATCACATTTAGATTCTACTTTAGGTGGATTGTTGTCAATATGATAGATCGCACCACAATCTTTACATAGACGACGGCCCGTAATTCGTTTTACAAGCTCCTCATATTCTACCTCAAGATTGATTACTAAATCAATAGGGCGGTTAATATCATTTGACATTACCTCAAGTGCTTCTGCTTGATGTAAGTTACGTGGATAGCCATCCAATAAGTAACCATTCAAGCAATCATCTTTTGAGATACGCTCTTTTACCATGCGGTCGGTTACTTCGTCAGGCACAAGTTTTCCTTGATCAATATATGATTTTGCTTCAATTCCAACTGGAGTAGCATTTGAGATAGCTTCTCTAAACATATCTCCAGTTGAAATGTGAGCAACATTGAACAATTCAACAATATGCGCTGACATTGTACCTTTACCACTACCAGCAGGACCCATGATTAATAAATTCATAAACTGTCCTCCTAATTGTTATTTGTTAAATAAACCTTTGTATGAACGTTGTGTCATACGACCCTCAAGTTCTTTAACTGTTTCAAGTGCAACACCGACAACGATGATGATACCTGTACCACCAATTGCTGTACTTGCTGGAATTGCTCCCTGTGTAATCATCGGTAGCACATGAGGGAGTAATGCTACAAATGTTAGGAATAAGGCTCCTAATACCGTAATTCTATTTAGAATTGTACTGATGTAATTCTTTGTATCTTTACCCGGGCGTACACCTGGGATATATGATCCATTCTTACCGAAATCCTCTGAAATCTTTTCAGGGTCAACTTGTAAGTGTGTGTAGAAGAATGTGAATGCAATTATTAATAATGCATAGACAATTAATCCTACCGGTTGTTGTAAGCTCATTGTTGTTGTCATAAACTTGTAGAAACCACTATTTTGGTTAATCCAACTCATAACAATAACAGGTGCTTGCATAATTGCTCCAGCAAAAATTACTGGAATAACTGATGCAGAGTTAATCATTAATGGCAAATGGTTCATACTCTTACCACGAGTGGTTCCACCTACGTTTGATGTATATTGAATTGAAATCTTACGAACGGCACCGTTCATGTAGATAACAAGAATAATAATCGCTAAGTATAAGAGCACATAGACTGCACACCATACAAAGCCCATAGTTGTACCAGCTTTAGTCATTTCAGCAAAAGCGCCTTTAAATTGACTTGGTAGATTTGATACGATACCTGCGAAAATAATCATTGATAATCCATTACCTACACCCTTTTGAGTGATTTGATCACCAAGCCATAGAAGGAACATTGTTCCCGCAGCCATTACAGTTCCCATAAAGAAGTAGTCCGCTACAGTACTACTCAACAGAATTTTATGTTGATTGTTGAGTAAGCTAATAATTCCAATCGCTTGAATGTATGCTAATACCACGCCAAGGTAACGTGTAATTCGGTCAAGTTGTAATTTACCCTTTTGACCAGACTTCGTTAACTCAGTTAAATATGGTATAACATCCATTGATAACAATTGGATAATAATTGATGCGGTAATGTAAGGTCCTACACCTAGAGCGAAAATTGAAAATGATTGGATAAACCCTCCACCAAGAATATTCATCATTCCAACTAATGTATTTGAATTTAGTTCGCTAGCCATTGATCCTGCGACTTTAACGCTATCGACGTTAGGAACAGGAATAACTGTCCCTAGTCGATAAATCAATAACATTGCAAGTGTGAAAATGATTCTTATTCTGATTTCTTTATTTTTGAATAAATCAGTAAAAAATCTCATTAGATTACCTCTACTTTTCCACCTAATTTTTCAATACTTTCAACTGCTGATTTTGAGAATGCGTTAGCTTTAACAACTAATTTTTTCTCTAATTCACCTTGACCTAAGATTTTAACTCCGTCAAGTGTTTTTTTGATAATTCCTTTTTCTAAAAGTGCTTCAATTGTAACTTCAGTTCCGTCTTCAAATACGTTTAATGAACTTAAGTTTACAACTGCATAGTCCACACGGTTAACATTTTTAAAACCGCGTTTTGGAATACGTTTGAACAATGGTGTTTGACCACCTTCAAATCCTAGTGAAACACCACCGCCACTACGAGCATTTTGACCCTTGTGACCTTTTCCTGATGTCTTACCAGTTCCTGAACCTTGTCCACGACCAAGACGTTTACGATCTTGGCGTGCACCTTCATTATATTTTAATTCATGTAATTTCATAAAGGCCTCCTACTATCGTACGTCTTCGACTTTGATTTCTCTTAAATTCGCAACTTCATCAACTGTTTTCATTGATTCTAGTGCTTCAAATGTAGCACGAACCATGTTGATTGGTGTACGTGAACCAATACATTTTGTTAGCACGTCAGTAACACCTGCTAACTCCATAACGTCACGAATTGCTCCACCAGCAATAACTCCAGTACCTTCTGCTGCAGGACGTACAAATACTTCTCCGGCACCAAATTTACCTGTGTTTGCATGTGGCAATGTTCCGTTAATCATCTTAACGTTAATTAAGTTTTTCTTTGCGGCTTCTACACCCTTGCGGATTGCATCTGGAACTTCGTTGGCTTTACCTGTTCCGAAACCGACACGACCTTTTTTGTCACCAACTACAACTAGAGCAGCGAAGCGGAAACGACGACCACCCTTAACAACTTTAGTTACACGATTGATGACAACAACGCGTTCTTCGAATTCTTGTTCGCGTTGTTCTCTTCTAGGTTTACGATTCATCATGTTCCTCCTTATTAAAACTCTAGTCCAGCTTCACGAGCTGCCTCTGCTAATGCTTTAACACGTCCATGATAAATATAACCACCACGGTCAAACACTACAGATTTAATTCCTTGTTCTAATGCTAATTTAGCTACAGCGTTACCAACTTGCGCTGCTGCCTCAATATTACCGCCATTTGCGAGTTTCATTTGTACCGATCCTGCTGATACTAATGTGTTACCTGTAACATCATCAATAACTTGTGCAGAAATGTTTCCATTTGATCGATACACGCTAAGACGTGGGCGTTCTTGCGTTCCACTGACTTTACGACGAACTCGAGCATGACGACGAACTCGTTCTTGATTTCTTGATAATTTTTTTGCCATCGTTCAAATTCTCCTTTCCCACTATTTCTTAGCTGCTGTTTTACCCTCTTTGCGACGGATAACTTCATTTTTGTATTTAACACCTTTACCGAGATATGGTTCAGGTTTACGAGTAGCACGAATATTTGCTGCCCATTCTCCAACGCGTTGCTTATCAACACCACTGACGTTGATAGCTGTTGCGCTAGGTACTTCGATATCTACACCATCTTCTAGTTCAAACTCGATTGGATGTGAGTATCCAACATTCAAGACTAACTTGTTATCTGACTTAGATGCACGATACCCGATACCAACTAATTCTAGAGATTTAGTGAATCCTTCACTTACTCCAGTAATCATGTTAGCGATTAGTGATCGTGTAGTACCATGTAATTGTTTAACTTTTTTTGAATCATTCGGGCGTTTAACGTTGATTTCGCCTTCGTTAATTTCGATTTCGTAAAGCTCACTGAACTGACGTGTTAAAGTTCCCTTAGGACCTTTTACTGTCACCTCATTGCCAGCTTTTACTTCGACTTCAACGCCTGCCGGAATGGTAATCGTTTTATTTCCGATACGTGACATTTAGTGTCTCCTCTCTTACCAAACGTAAGCTAAGACTTCGCCACCAACATGTTTAGCGCGAGCTTGCTTGTCTGTTAGCATACCTTCTGAAGTTGAAATGATTGCAATTCCAAGTCCGTTAAGAACACGTGGAACTTCATTTGTCTTCGCGTATACGCGTTTACCAGGTTTTGAAATTCGTTTTAACCCGCTAATTACTCGTTCGTTGTTAGGACCATATTTAAGAACAATTGTAATTGTCTTTTTGATTCCTTCACCACTAACTAGGTAGTCGCGGATAAAACCTTCTTCTTTCAAAATTCTAGCGATTTCTGTTTTTTCTTTACTTGCTGGAATTTCAACTACATCGTGTTTTGCTTGAATAGCATTACGAACACGTGTAAGTAAATCAGCGATTGGATCTGTTACATACATCTGAAAAGCTCCTCCTTTATACTACCAGCTTGCCTTTTTAACGCCTGGAATTTGCCCTTTATGAGCAGCTTCGCGGAAGCGAATACGAGACATACCGTATTTACGTAAGTATCCGTGAGGGCGTCCGTCAACCATGTCGCGGTTGTGAAGACGTACAGGTGATGCATTACGTGGAAGTTTTTGAAGTCCTTCGTAATCACCTTTGGCTTTTAACTCAGCACGTTTTTCTGCGTAGCGATCTACGATCTCTTGACGTTGTTTTTCACGAGCGATTTTTGATTTCTTAGCCATTAGTTACCCTCCTTTTTAAATGGCATGCCTAACATTGAAAGTAAAGCATAACCTTCTTTATCTGTTTTAGCTGTAGTAACGATAGTAATATCCATACCACGAACTTTATTTACTTTATCAAAATCAATTTCTGGGAAGATTAATTGTTCTTTAACACCCATAGTATAGTTACCACGTCCGTCAAATGATCCACCGTTAATACCACGGAAGTCACGTACACGAGGAAGAGCAACTTTGATAAGTTTTTCTAAGAAGTCATACATTTTTTGACCACGTAGTGTTACTTTACATCCAATAGGCATATCTTCACGTAATTTGAAGTTAGCAATTGATTTTTTAGCTCTTGTGATAACTGGTTTTTGACCAGTAATAATTTCTAAATCAGCAACAGCATCATCTAAGAATTTAGCGTTGTTGATTGCTTCACCAACACCCATGTTAACAACGATTTTTTCGAGTTTAGGTGTTTGCATTACTGAAGTATAGTTAAATTCTTCAACTAATTTAGCAACTACTTCATTTTTGTATTGTTCTTTTAAGTTCATTTAGCTATACCTCCTTATTTTACTGCTGCGCCTGATTTTTTATAGACGCGAACTTTTTTACCTTTTTCTTCTTTGTAAGCTACACGGCTTGGAGCTTTTGCTTTAGCATCGTATAACATTACGTTTGAAACATGAATCCATGCTTCTTGTTCAATAATACCACCCTCTGGGTTCATTTGGCTTGGTTTCATGTGTTTTTTAATTAAATTAACACCTTCAACCTTTACTTTGTCATGTTTAGGTGAAACTTCAATGACATCACCAATGGTGCCCTTGTATGAGCCTGTAATTACTTGAACATTATCTCCACGTTTGATTCTCATAAAAGCCTCCTATAACACTTCCGGTGCTAATGATACGATTTTCATGAAATTATATTCACGAAGCTCGCGAGCTACCGGTCCAAAAATACGAGTTCCGCGAGGAGTCATATCATCTTTTAAGATAACAACTGCGTTATCATCGAAATTAATGTATGATCCATTTTCACGACGTACACCGTATTTAGTACGAACTACTACCGCTTTAACGACATCACCTTTTTTAACTGTTCCACCAGGAATAGCTTGTTTAACCGTACCAACAACAATGTCTCCAATGCTTGCTGAACGACGACGGCTACCACCTAGGCAACGAATTACTAAGATTTCCTTAGCACCAGTGTTGTCAGCGACTTTACATCTTGATTCATTTTGTATCATCTTGACAACCTCCTACAATACTTCGGCTTTTTCAACTAATTTTGTTACGCGGCAGAATTTTGTTGCTGATAATGGACGAGTTTCCATAATTTCAACAATATCTCCAACTTTGATTTCATTAGTTTCATCATGAGCCTTGAATTTTTTTGAATAGTTTACACGTTTTCCATACAATGGATGACGTTTTGACGTTTTTACTTCTACTACTACCGTTTTATCCATTGCATCAGATACAACAGTACCACGGTAAACTTTGCGCTTGTTTCTTTCCATCGCGTTGTGACCTCCTACTTATTGTCACTAAGCTCGCGCTCAGTGATCACTGTCTTAATCCGAGCAATCGTTTTACGGATTTCTCTTAATCGAGCAGGATTTTCAAGTTGACCAATTGCTTGTTGGAAACGTAAATCAAATAACTCTTCCTTTAAAGCATCAATTTCAACTAATAAATCAGCGTCATTTTTTTCACGGATTTCTTTTACTGTTGTCATACTTGTTCCTCCTCTCCCTTTTTAACAAATCGAGTTTTAACTGCTAGTTTGTGTGAAGCTAAGCGGAACGCTTCGCGTGCTACTTCTTCAGATACTCCAGCGATTTCAAACATTACTCGACCTGGTTTAACAACGGCTACCCAACCTTCAGGTGCACCTTTACCAGAACCCATTCGAACTTCTAATGGTTTTTTAGTGATTGCTAAGTGAGGGAAGATTTTAATCCAAACTTTCCCACCACGTTTCATATAACGAGTCATTGCAATACGAGCAGATTCGATTTGACGGTTACTTACATAGTTTCCTGATTCAGCAACCAAACCGTATTCTCCAAAAGCAACTGTACGTCCAGCTTTTGAACGTCCCTCGTATGAAAGACGATGTGGTTTTCTATATTTTGTACGTTTTGGCATTAACATAACTAGTTACCTCCTTGCTCGTCTTTTGATGCAGCTGAAGCTGCTGGTTTAGCATTACGTGGGTTGTTGTTTGGACGACGGTCGTTACGACGACGACGTGGACGATCAAACTTACCACCCTTAGGTGCTTCAGGTTCTTGAACCTTTTGACCTGGTAATACTTCTCCGCGGCAGATCCATACTTTAACACCTAAGATACCAAATTGAGTATTAGCTTCATAGTGTGCGTAGTCAATGTCTGAACGAAGTGTATGTAGAGGAACGATTCCCTCTGAATATCCTTCTGTACGAGCCATATCTGCTCCACCTAAACGGCCTGAAACGGCTGTTTTGATTCCTTTAGCACCTGCACGCATTGTACGTTGAATTGTACGTTTTTGAGCAGTTCTAAATGATGCACGTTGTTCTAATTGCTCAGCAATATTACGAGCAACTAAATGAGCATCTAAATCTGGGTTAGCAACTTCTAACACTTTAATGTTAACTGTGTTGCCTTCTGAGATTTTTGCAATATCTTTTTTAACTTTTTCAATATTTGCACCATTAACTCCAATAACAACTCCTGGGCGAGCTGTACGGATAATGATGTCAACACGATTCTTTGATCGTTCGATTTCTACGCGTGATACATATGCATCTTTAAGATTTTTGAAAATATAGTCACGAATTAATTTATCTTCGTGTAATAAATTTGCGAAATCTTTTTCAGCATACCAACGTGATTCCCAATCACGAATGACACCAACGCGCATACCGATCGGATGTACTTTTTGTCCCATTGTCTGTCCTCCCTTTAGGCGCGTTCCGAAACCACAACAGTAATGTGGCTTGTACGCTTCATGATTGGCGCTGCAGAACCTTTAGCACGAGGTCTGAAACGCTTCATTGTTACACCTTCGTCAGCATAGCATGCTGAGATGTAAAGTTTTTCTTCATCTAATTGATGATTGTTTGTTGCATTTGCAATTGCTGAATCTAAAACTTTAGCAATTACTTTTGAAGCAGAATTAGGTGTATATCTTAAGATAGCTGCTGCATGATCAACATCAAGTCCACGAATTTCATCTAGAACAAGACGTGCTTTACGTGGAGTAACACGAACTGTTTTAACTATTGCTTTTACTTCCATATTAACGACCCGCCTTCTTGTCAGCTGCGTGACCTGTATAACGACGTGTTGGTACGAACTCACCTAATTTATGTCCTACCATGTCTTCAGTAACAAACACAGGAACGTGTTCCTTACCATTATGCACCGCAAACGTATGCTCAACGAATTGAGGGAAAATAGTTGAACGGCGTGACCAAGTCTTGATAACTTCTTTTTTGCTTTCAGCATTTAGTTTTTCAACTTTATTCATTAAATGAAGATCACAAAATGGTCCTTTTTTTAAACTACGACTCATATCTTTCTTCCTTCCTTTCGTCTACTTATCATTGCGTCGACGTACAATTAACTTAGTCGATGCTTTCTTATCTCTACGAGTTTTAACACCCATAGCTTTTTTACCCCAAGGTGTCATAGGTGACTTACGTCCGATTGGAGTACGTCCTTCCCCACCACCATGAGGGTGATCAACAGGGTTCATAGCGGAACCACGTACAGTTGGGCGAACACCCATATGACGTTTACGTCCAGCTTTACCAATGTTTACTAATGAATGTTCTGAGTTTCCAACTTCACCGATTGTTGCACGGCATGTTGATAAAATCTTACGAACTTCACCAGATGCTAATTGAACAGTAACATGTTTTTCTTCAATACCAAGAACTTGAGCTGATGTTCCAGCTGAACGCACTAATTGTGCTCCACGTCCTGGTTTTAATTCGATATTGTGTACTAATGTACCTTCAGGCATTTGGCCTAATTCTTTAGCATTACCAACTTTAATATCAGCAGATGCGCCACTAAAGATTACATCTCCAACTTTTAACCCTTTTGGAGCTAAAATGTATCGTTTTTCACCATCAGCATAGTTTAATAAAGCAATATTTGCTGAACGGTTTGGATCATATTCGATTGTAGCAACTTTTGCTGGAATATCATCTTTGTTACGTTTAAAGTCAATAATACGGTATTGACGTTTGTGTCCACCACCGATGTGACGAGTTGTAATACGACCTGTATTACCACGTCCACCAGTTTTACTTAGTGGAGCTACTAATGAACGTTCTGGTTTAACATTTTTAGATAACTGTTCGTTAGCTAAAGTTGTCATTCCGCGACGTCCAGGAGTAGTTGGCTTATAATGTTTAATTGCCATGTAATAATTCCTCCCTACGCAAGTTATCCGGAAATAGCGTAATTCTTCCGATAAGTTTTATTGATTAAAGAACTTCGATTTTTGAACCTTCAGCAAGTTTCACGATTGCTTTGCGAACTGCCTTAGTTTGTCCTTCGTAACGTCCTACACGTTTTTTACGTGGTAAAACATTGATAACGTTGATTTTTTCAACTTTAACATTGAAAATTTCTTCGATAGCTTGACGAATTTCGATTTTGTTTGATCCCTTAGCTACTTCAAAAGTAACTTTGTTATCATTTTGTTGCATCGCTACTGTTTTCTCAGTAATAATTGGACGAACAATAATATCTCTAGGGTTACGTTTCATTATGCAAGCACCTCCCCAGCTTCAATAGCTGCTTTTTCAGTGAATACAATTTGATCGCAATTTACGATATCATAAACGTTTAAACCTTGAACATCTAACATCATTGTGTTTGATAGGTTACGCATTGATAAGTAAGCATTGTCAACATTTTCTTCAGCTGAAACAACAAATAGAGTTTTCTTGTTTAATTTAAGTGCATCCATCACTGTAATGAATTCTTTAGTCTTAACGTTTGCAACTGTTAAGTTTTCAACAACTGACATTTCTGAATCCATAACTTTTTGTGATAATGCTGAACGTAGAGCTAAACGACGAACCTTACGGTTAAGGCTGTATTTGTAGCTTCTTGGAGTAGGTCCGAAAACAACTCCACCACCACGCCATTGAGGAGAACGGATTGACCCTTGACGAGCACGACCTGTTCCTTTTTGACGCCATGGTTTACGTCCACCACCGCGAACCTCTGTACGGTTCTTAGTTTTGTGTGTACCTTGACGAAGTGAAGCTTGTTGCATAACAACGGCTTCAAAGATTGTTTGATTATTTGGTTCAATTCCAAATACTGCTTCGTTTAACTCAAGTTCACGAAGACTCTTGCCTTCAAGGTTTAAAATATCTAACTTAGGCATTTTCGGAATCCTCCTTAACTGCAAAGTCAACTAATTCAACTGGATCTTTAGATTTAACGCGTTTAACTGTTGATTTAACAATTACGAAACCTTTCTTAGGTCCAGGAATGTTTCCTTTAATTAATAGATAGTTACTTTCTGTATCAACTTTGATAACTTCTAATTTTTGGTTTGTTGTAGTGTATCCACCATGTTGTCCTGGTAAAATACGACCTTTTTTAATTACAGCAGGGTTTAATCCACCTGTTGCAAGTGAACCAACTCCACGGTGGTATCCTGAACCGTGAGCTTTAGGTCCTGTTTTTTGGTTCGCACGAACGATTGAACCTTGGAAACCATGTCCACGTGATGTTCCAGTTACGTCAACATATTCCCCTTCGCTGAATAAATCAGCTTTAATTTCTGCGCCAACCTCAAAATTCATCATTTCTGAGCCAGCAATTTCACGAACAAATTTCTTTGGAGCAGTGCTTGCTTTAGCAGCGTGAGCAATCTCAGATTTATTTGCACGTTGTTCCTTCACGTCGAAGGCACCTAATTGAACTGCTTCATAATTGTCTGATTCCATTGTTTTCTTTTGAAGAACAACGTTTGGTAATACTTCGACAACACTAACTGGAATTAATTTACCGTCAGTTGTGAAGACTTGTGTCATTCCTAATTTACGTCCTAGTAATCCTTTCATGATAACTCCTCTCTACTAAAGTTTGATCTCGATATCAACACCGCTTGGTAGATCTAAACGACTTAATGCGTCGATAGTTTCTGCCGTTGGGCCAACAATTTCAATCAATCTCTTGTGAGTTCTTGATTCAAATTGTTCACGAGAATCCTTATTAACGTGTACTGATCGTAAGATTGTTACGATTTGTTTTTCTGTTGGTAATGGAACTGGTCCTACTACCTTTTGTGCGCCGTGATCGTTAGCAGCTTGAACAATTTTTTGTGCTGCACTATCAATAGTACGGTGTTCATAAGCTTTTAGACGAATACGAATAAAATTCTTTGCCATGGAAATTCCTCCTTCTACTGTCTATTTCCAATAGACCTGCTCTGTACAAATTCCCCGGCTTCTCACTGACCATGACAACGCTATTCAGTGTGCCGGCAACCTTGCACTTCTATGCAGTCGCTTTAGTATTATACACTATCTATCTATAAATTCAAGGACTTTTGGACTATTATTTCAAAAAAAATAAATTGGTATAAAAATCCTCCTTTTAAGCGGTTCTATTGATTGTAATTACATTCTGTTTGATCTCGAAAAATCTATTTTTTTCTTATATAAATAGCGACAATAGGTAAGAGTCCACAATTTGACTTGTTTGCATAAAAAAACCTCTACTTAGTAGAGGTTCATTTATTAAAAAGTAATTATTTAACGATTTCTGTAACGTTACCAGCACCAACTGTACGTCCACCCTCACGAATTGAGAATGTTGTACCTTGCTCTACAGCGATTGGAGCGATAAGTTCTACAGTCATTTCTACGTTATCACCAGGCATAACCATGTCAACACCTTCAGGTAATTGAATTGTTCCGGTTACGTCTGTTGTACGGAAGTAGAATTGAGGACGGTAGTTGTTAACAAATGGAGTATGACGTCCACCTTCTTCTTTGCTTAAGATATAAACTTGAGCTTTGAAGATTTTGTGAGGTGTAACTGAACCTGGTTTAGCAAGAACTTGTCCACGTTCGATTTCTTCACGGTTAACACCACGTAGAAGTGCCCCAACGTTATCACCAGCCATAGCTGAATCTAACATTTTGTGGAACATTTCGATACCTGTAACAACAGTTTTTGATGTAGGGTGAATACCAACGATTTCAACTTCTTCGTTAAGTTTTAATTCTCCACGTTCAACACGTCCTGTAGCAACTGTACCACGACCTGAGATTGTGAATACGTCTTCTACTGACATTAAGAATGGTTTGTCTGTATCACGAACTGGTTCTGGAACATTAGCGTCGATAGCATCCATGAGTTCGATAATTTTTTCTTCCCATTGTGCTTCGCCTTCTAATGCTTTAAGAGCTGATCCGCGGATAACTGGACAGTTATCTCCATCGTAATCGTTTTCTGATAGTAATTCACGAACTTCCATTTCAACTAAGTCGATTAACTCTTCGTCATCAACCATGTCGCATTTGTTCAAGAATACTACGAAGTAAGGAACACCTAATTGTTTTGCAAGTAGGATGTGCTCACGAGTTTGAGGCATTGGACCATCTGTAGCTGAAACAACTAAGATAGCACCGTCCATTTGTGCAGCACCTGTGATCATGTTTTTAACGTAGTCAGCGTGACCTGGACAGTCAACGTGTGCGTAGTGACGAGCTTCTGTTTCGTATTCAACGTGTGAAGTTGAGATTGTGATTCCACGTTCTCTTTCTTCAGGCGCTTTATCGATTTGGTCGTAAGCTTGAGCAGCCCCGCCACCTTTTTTAGCTAATACGTTTGTAATAGCAGCTGTTAATGTAGTTTTACCATGGTCAACGTGTCCTAATGTACCAACGTTAACATGGGGTTTGGAACGATCAAATTTTTCTTTTGACATGTGCAATTTTCCTCCTATGTATAAAATATTGCCTATCAACTATATATTAAGATAATCTTCATATAAAATCAATACGTAAATATCAACTGGTTATTTTTTCTTTTTAGCAACTGTTTCTGCAATGCTCTTAGGCACTTCTTCGTAGTGATCGAATTGCATTGATGAGTTACCGCGACCTTGTGTAAATGAACGAAGGTCAGTTGTATATCCAGACATATTTGATAGTGGAACCCAAGCTTTAACGATAACTGCGTTACCGCGTTCTTCTTGATCACGAATTTGTCCACGACGTCCTGAGATATCTCCCATAACTGCTCCTAAGTATTCACTTGGTGCTGTGATTTCAACATTCATGATTGGTTCTAATAGTACTGGATTACATTTTTTAGCAGCTTCCTTGAAAGCCATGCTAGCAGCGATTTTATAAGCCATTTCTGAGGAGTCAACATCATGTGATGATCCGTCGAATAAAGTAGCTTTGATATCAATTGCAGGATATCCAGCAATTAAACCATTTTGAAGTGCAGCTGTAAGCCCTTCTTGTGCTGGTTTGATAAATTCACGAGGAACTGTACCACCAACAACTTTATCAACCCATTCAAAACCTTTACCTGGGTTTGGTTCGAATTTGATCCAAACGTGTCCATATTGTCCACGACCACCAGATTGGCGAACGAATTTACCTTCACAGTCTGCTGCACTACGAATTGTTTCGCGGTAAGCAACTTGTGGAGCACCTACGTTAGCTTCAACCTTAAATTCACGTTTCATACGATCTACAAGAATGTCTAAGTGTAACTCACCCATCCCCGCAATGATTGTTTGTCCTGTTTCATCATCGGTATATGTTTTAAATGTTGGATCTTCTTCAGCTAATTTAGCTAAAGCAAGCCCCATCTTATCTTGGTCACCTTTTGATTTTGGTTCAACGGCAACGTTAATAACTGGTTCTGGGAAGACCATTGATTCAAGAATGATTTCATTCTTTTCATCACAAAGTGTATCCCCTGTTCCTGTAACTTTAAGACCAACAGCAGCAGCGATTTCACCAGCATAAACGTTATCGATTTCTTCACGGTGGTTAGCATGCATTTGCATGATACGACCGAAGCGTTCGCGTTTGCGTTTTACTGAGTTATATACTGGTCCACCTGATGTTGCAACACCTGAGTACACACGGAAGTATGTAAGACGTCCAACAAATGGGTCAGTCATAACTTTGAAAGCTAGAGCTGAGAATGGTGCTTCATCACTTGCTTCACGAACAGCTTCTTCACCACTTGGTAAAGTACCATTCACAGCTGGAATATCAACTGGTGAAGGTAAGTAATCGATAACTGCATCAAGCATCGCGATAACACCTTTATTCTTATAAGCAGCACCACAAAGTACTGGGAAGAATTCACCACTGATTACAGCTTTACGGATAGCAGTCTTGATTTGTTCAACTGTTGGTTCAACACCTTCAAGAATAAGCATCATAAAGTCTTCATCGAAATCAGAGATTTGTTCAAATAATACTTCACGAGCTTCAGCTACTTGAGCTTTAAACTCTTCAGGAATTTCAACAATATCATCTGTTTTTTGTGATACGTCAGCAAACATATGTGCTTCTTGCTCAACGATATCAATGAGACCATCGAAATAGTCTTCAACCCCAATAGGGATTTGGATTGGTGCTGATTTAGCTCCTAAACGATCAACAATAGTTTTTGCTGACATATAGAAATCTGCACCGGTTGCGTCCATCTTATTAATGAACACGATACGAGGTACGTTATATTTTGTTGCTTGACGCCAAACAGTTTCTGTTTGAGGTTCAACACCTGATTTAGCATCAAGTACTGTAACCGCACCATCAAGAACACGTAATGAACGTTCAACCTCAACAGTAAAGTCAACGTGACCAGGAGTATCAATAATGTTTACGCGGTGGCCCTTCCAAGCAGCAGTTGTAGCAGCTGAAGTGATTGTAATACCACGTTCTTGCTCCTGCGCCATCCAGTCCATCGTTGCAGCACCATCATGAGTTTCCCCGATCTTATGTGTACGACCTGTATAATAGAGAATACGTTCTGTTGTAGTTGTTTTACCAGCATCGATGTGAGCCATGATACCGATATTACGCATTTTATCTAATGAAAATTCTCTTGCCATAAGATGTAAGTCTCCTTTTCTACGTTAATCTTACCAACGGTAGTGTGCGAATGCTTTATTGGCTTCAGCCATTTTATGCACATCGTCACGTTTCTTAACTGAAGCACCTACACCATTTGATGCATCGATGATTTCAGCAGCTAAGCGTTCTTCCATTGTTTTTTCTCCACGTGAACGTGAATATTGAACAATCCAACGAAGTCCAAGTGTCAAACGACGTTCTTGAGTTACTTCAATAGGGATTTGGATGTTTGATCCACCAACTCGGCGAGCTTTAAGTTCTAAGACTGGTAATACGTTGTCTAAAGCTTCCTCAAATACTTCCATTGGTTGGCGACCTGTTTTTTCTTCAATAATTGCAAAAGCGTTATAAAGAATTGATTGTGCTAAACCTTTTTTACCATCAATCATGATTCTGTTGATTAAACGTGTTACTAATTTTGAATTGTAAATTGGATCAGCAACTACGTCGCGCTTTGGAACATGTCCTTTTCTAGGCATTTAATTCACTCCTCTCATTTTTGATGTTAATTAATCTTCTTGTCTTGGTTTTTTAGTACCGTATAGTGAACGGCTTTGACGACGGTCAGTTACACCAGCACAGTCCATTGTTCCACGAACGATGTGGTAACGAACCCCAGGTAAGTCTTTAACACGACCACCACGAATAAGAACAACACTATGTTCTTGTAAGTTGTGACCGATTCCTGGAATATAAGCCGTAACTTCCATACCATTACTCAAACGAACACGTGCATATTTACGTAATGCTGAGTTAGGTTTCTTAGGTGTCATTGTACCAACACGTGTACATACTCCACGTTTTTGTGGACTATTTACTTTAGTTGTTTGACGTTTAATCGTATTTAAACTACGACCTAATGCCGGTGATTTCGATTTGTAAACGCGTTTTGTACGACCTTTTTGAATCAATTGGTTAATTGTAGGCATTAATTTTCTCCCTTCTTAGTTTTTTTTGTGCACACAGTACCATGTGTGCCACGACTCACATATTAATTAGGTTTCCACGAAAGAAACCCAGTATTAATTCATAAGCCTTTACATTTTATCACACTAATCGTTGTTGTCAACATATTAAACAAAAAAAATATAATAATCAGAGTGCAGTCAATGTGACTGCATCCGATTATTAAATTCTTCTAGTCCTCTATGGCCGTTTGATTCAAATCTTCATCTCTGCGAAAGATGGTTATTTTACCTTCGTCATGAAGCGTTTTAAGAATCGTTGCCGAGATTGGAAGTGCGAATAAACCTACGAAACCAAACATCTTCAACCCTACGTATATAAGGATAAGGGTTGCAAGGGGATGCAATCCAATTTGATCTCCAACAATCTTTGGTTCCAAGATATTTCGAATGACGGTAATAATGATGTAAGTAATCATTAAACCAACACCGAGTGGTGTGTTTCCCATAATGAGTTCAATAATGAACCAAGGAATCATAACTGTCCCAGTACCAAGAACTGGAAGAATATCAATGATTGCTACCATAAAGGCTAATCCTATTGGGTTATGAATTCCAAGAACAAAGAATGCGATTGATAATTCAACAAACGTTAATGACATCAACTTGGCATATGCTCTTAAATATTTTCCTAGAACTGAAATGAGTCCATCTTTAATATCTAAGATTAACGTTCTTTGTTTAAGTGGAATCATTCCCATTACACTATTTACAATCCCTTGATAGTCAAGTGTAAAGAAGAACGATGAAATAATCGCGATAAGGATTGAAATTAATACACTTGGAATCGAGGAAATTAATCGTGTTATAAAGTTTATTGTACCACCCGAAATCCCTTTGAAAATCCCATCGATGCTTTGCACCACAGAGCGACCGATTGATTCAATAATATCAATTACATCAGGGTCGAGATTTACGACCGCACCTTCAACCCAAACAATAATTGATTCGATTGCTGGAGAGAGTGTCGTTTGATAAAAACTTGGAACAGCCTTAGCAAAATTTTGGATGCCTGCAATAACCGCTACCAAGATCCAAAAAATAGCCGCAGCTAATAATATATAGAAAAGAATAACAACTAAAAGTGAAGACCCTTTTTGATTTCCAATTTTTTTCGTTAATTTAGATATTACCGGCTTCAACAAGAATGCAATCACAAAACCAATAATAAAGGGCATCAAGTATTTTGTTGAAAACTTAAGTACTAAAGCAGCAAGACTAAAACTTATTGCAAAATATAAAATATTAATTATAAAATTTTTACGTTTTTCGATCATAATTTCCTCCATCTATAATTTATTTTAAAGATATAGCGATTTAATGTCTACCTTTATCACGCCACAGGCCAATATTTTGCTTTTTCGCTTGATTTTGCAAACGACTCAGTTGATCTACATAAAGATAGTCTCCGTAAATGTATTTCACTTTAGCGTAGCCGCCCGAAACCAGGAGTTCTTGCAAAAGTACATCATCAACACGCACCCACGCTATCACACGTCCATACTTGTCGTATTTATCTGCGTTGGGATCATATTCAAGTTCAATCGTTTTTGCACTTTTTAAATGATTGCATGTGAACGAACTTGCCTCTTCAGCATAAAACTGAGGATTGTACTCATCATTTTGACGTAATTCAGGTGTATCAACAGCAATAAAACGAACTTTCTCTTTTTTCCCACCAATGTTTAGCTGTGCTGTATCCCCGTCAATACACTTACTTAGTGTAACCTGTTCCTTGTTTGAATTTATATTTGGTTTCATAAATTCTGTTAGAATAAATACGATTACTAAAACGGCGAATAGCGTGATTTTAAGTAACATATTTGCAGTCTTTTGTTTATTTTTATTGTTCATAGACTCATTATACCCCAAACAACGGTAAATATTAAAAAAAACAATAAAAGGCTATTGCCTAAGACCTATTGTTGTGATAATATGAATGAGCACTCAAAGAAGAGCGCAAGAAACAAACTTGGAGATGTACTCAAGTGGCTGAAGAGGTGCCCCTGCTAAGGGTATAGGTCGGGTAACTGGCGCGGGAGTTCAAATCTCCCCATCTCCGCCATTATTTGTTTCTTAAATAAAAAAATGGTCCAGTGGTGTAGCGGTTAACATGCCTGCCTGTCACGCAGGAGATCGCGGGTTCGATTCCCGTCTGGACCGCCATTTTTTTGCAGGTGTAGTTCAATGGTAGAACACGACCTTGCCAAGGTTGAGGCGGGGGTTCAATTCCCCTCACCTGCTCCAAAAATATTAAAATAATATAGAACGTAACGTTCTTTTTTTTTCGTATAATAACTTCATGGTACTTTTTAGAAGTGAATTTTCGTATTTTTCCGTCGTGTTGTTGACTGTAAGGTTGCATTCCAGTGTTGTTTTGAAATCAGACAAAAAAAACTAGTTTATGTTGTAAAAAAGGCTTGGAATAAGAATATATCTATGGTAATATATATGAGCGTTAAAGGTTTAACGTTTTGCAAATGGTCCAGTGGTGTAGCGGTTAACATGCCTGCCTGTCACGCAGGAGATCGCGGGTTCGATTCCCGTCTGGACCGCCATTTGCAGGTGTAGTTCAATGGTAGAACACGACCTTGCCAAGGTTGAGGCGGGGGTTCAATTCCCCTCACCTGCTCCAAGAAAAATTTAATGTTTGCAAATGGTCCAGTGGTGTAGCGGTTAACATGCCTGCCTGTCACGCAGGAGATCGCGGGTTCGATTCCCGTCTGGACCGCCATTTGCAGGTGTAGTTCAATGGTAGAACACGACCTTGCCAAGG